>JALHLM010000229.1 GCA_022844585.1 Pirellulales bacterium
CAGTTGTTGCGCAAGTACGGGTTCATCTAGTAGCGTCCGCGCGTGGTGCGCCTGGCGACCTGCTACTCGACGTACGCCGTTTCCGCCGCGATACTGAACTGCCTATGGAGCCAGGCGACTTATTGCAGGATCGGTATCGGATCGAGCGCGAGATCGGACGCGGAGAATTCGGCGTCGTTTATTTGGCTCGCGACGAGCAACAGGCCCAGCCCGTGGCGATCAAAGTCTTGCTCCCCTGGGCAAAGAAAAACGAGCAGCTTCGGCATCGACTGAAGCGCGAGGCCAAACTGGCCGGAATGCTGCACAGCCCGCACGCGGTGCGCATCTTCGAACTGGTCGAAACTGCCGAGCAGGACTTGGCGATCGTGATGGAGTTTCTCGAAGGAGAAAGCCTCCACGAGTTGCTGGTTCGCGAGCGCCGGCTCGATCCGGACCGCGTCGCGCGACTGGCAACGCAGATTCTCGAAGCACTCGGCGAGGCTCATGCCCTGGGCGTGATTCACCGCGACGTAAAGCCCGGCAATATCGTGCTGCAGCGCGCGGCCGATGGCGGCGACAACGTGAAGGTGCTGGATTTCGGCATCGCCAAAATGGGGAGCGGCGCGAGCTCTTCCGACACCGCGAAGCTGACCCAGCAAGGCGGCACGCTTGGCACGCCGGTCTACATGAGCCCCGAGCAGTGCCGCGGCGAGGAACTCACACCGGCGAGCGACCTCTACTCACTGGGCGTCGTGCTGTACGAGTTGCTCTTTGGTCGCGTCCCCTTCGACGACGAGAACCCGGTCCGCGTGCTGATGATGCACAACGACCAGCCGCCGCCGCCGTTGGAGGCCAAGCTGGCTAGTTCCAAGGTCGGTCAAGCGGTGATGCGGGCGCTCGAAAAAGATCCGAAGAGACGCTTTGCGAGTGCCCGTGATTTTGCGCTCGCCCTCGGCGCCGCGCCTAATACACCGCCCGTCAAACAATGGACGGCTGAGGTCAAGGAGCCTGGCCAAAAGCAGAAGTCCAAACCAGCCAAACAGGCCAAGCCCGGCGGCGGCATCGTCGCGGCGATGAAGCGAAATTGGCTGGTGTTCGTCGTGGCGGCCCTGATCGGCGCGGCATTGGCCGGCTATTTCTTGGATTGAATCTCTTCCGCAGCCTTCGACGTTCGGACGTAGATCATGAAAAACTTTGCCAAAATCATTGACTGCGGCGCGCTCGATTCTAAGATTCTGCGCGGATTCGAGAATACTCGTTCTCGGGGACCACTACGCTCGCGATTTGCAGGAGTTTCGCCAGGTTGAACAAGACGGATTCGACCCCGGCCGCCGTCACGGCGTGCCTGGAGGCCGCTGGCCTCCCTGGTCACTGGGTGGACTTTGCTCTCGACACGGACGTCGCGCTCGACGGAGCGCCCTCTCGAGAGTGGCTGACGCTCACGGCGGAGCACGTGGCGGTCGTCCGGCAGAGCGAGCCGGCGCAACTGCTGCGAACCTACCTGATCGAGGAAATCGACGGCGCTCGCACGCTGGCTGGCGTCGGCAGCGGGACGCTGCAGCTGCGGATTCAGGAGGACTGGGTCGACGTCCTGCGATTCACAAACTCGCTGTCGCTCCGCTTCCACAAGCTCTCCCGGGCGTTCGAACACGCCGTCCAGAAGGACGATGACCAGCCTCGTCGCGACGCTGCTGAGATCGTCGAACGTTTGCGGCGCTTCATGGAAACCAACGCGGATTCCCTCGATCCGCCGCGCTGCCCGACCTGCAACTTGCTCCTTAGCAAGACGCAAGAGGCCTGCCCACGCTGCTTGCAGAAGGGGCAGATTTTTCGCCGCCTGAGCGGGCTATTGCGCCCGCAACTGCGTGGCGCGTTGGCACTCTGCTGTTTGACGATTCTCGGCGTGACGGCGGAATTGATTCCGCCCAAGCTGCAGCAATACATGGTGGACGAAATCCTCTCCGCGCCCACGGCGGGCAGCACCGCGGTCGGCGGACCAGTCGATTTCCGCACCGCACTGCTGGTCGTGGTGCTGGCACTTGCCGGCTCGCGGGTGTTGCTGTCGATCGTGGGCGTGCTCAAAGGGCAGTTGGCCGTGGCGATCGGCGCCGGGCTCACGAGCGCGCTGCGATTGCAGATGGTGCAGAAGCTGCAAAGCCTGGCGATCGCCTACTACGATCGTCATCAGATCGGTTCCATGCTCAGCCGCGTCGCGCATGACAGCGAAGTGCTGCATGGGCTGATGCATCAGCTCACCGGGGGCTTTCTCTTGCAGATCGTGCAACTGTTCGGCGTCGGCGCGATGCTGGTGTGGCTGAATCCCACGCTTGCTATGTACACGTTGATTCCCGTGCCGCTGGTGTTTATCGGGTCGTGGATCTATTGGCGCAAGGTGTACCCGCGTTACTACCGACTCTGGGACGCTTCGTCCAAGCAGATGTCGGTGCTCAACGGCATGCTGTCGGGCATCCGCGTCGTCAAAGCCTTTGCCCAGGAAGGGCGCGAGTTCGATCGCTTTCAATCGGCCAGCGACCACTTGAAGAACTGGCGCCAATGGGTGGAAAACACCGGCGCCTGGTATTCGGCCGGCATGGGACTCGTGTTCAGCCTCGGCGGGTTGATCGTCTGGTATGCGGGCGGTCGAGAAGTGATCGGCCGCGACATGACGCTCGGCGAGTTGATCGCGTTCCTTGCCTACCTGGCGATGTTCTATGCGCCGCTCAACGGATTGACGAGTTTCACGTCGTGGCTCACCAGTTTTCTCTCGGGCAGCCAACGCGTGCTGGAATTGCTCGATACTTCGGCGGCGATTGAAGATCCCGCTTCTCCAACGCCGTGGAATGCGCCGGCGGGCGAGATTCGTTTCGACAACGTCACCTTCGGCTACGATCGCAACCAGCCGGTGCTCAAGGACGTTTCGTTTCGCGTCGCGCCGGGCGAGATGGTGGGCATCGTCGGTCGCAGCGGCTCCGGCAAGACGACGATGGTCAATCTGCTGGGCCGTTTCTACGACGTGCAGGAGGGACGCATCCTGATCGACGGCGTCGACCTGCGCGAAATCTCCCTGCGGCAACTTCGCCAGCGACTGGGCATCGTGTTTCAGGATTCGTTCCTGTTTCGCGGCACGATCTGGAAGAATCTCGCGTTCGGGCGTCCGCAATCGACCCTTGAAGAAGGGCTCGCGGCAGCCAAGGCGGCCGGCGCGCACGACTTCATTTGCCGGCAACAACTCGGTTACGAGACGATGCTCGGCGAACACGGCGCGGGGCTCTCCGGCGGCGAAAAACAGCGGCTGTCGATCGCCCGGACGTTGCTCTACGATCCCAAGATTCTGGTCCTCGACGAGGCCACCAGCAACATCGATGCGGAAGCGGAAAAAAGCATTCAGGAAGCGCTGCGGGTGTTGATTCGCGGCCGCACCACGATCGCCATCGCCCATCGGTTGTCGACACTGCGGAACGCGGATCGCATTCTCGTGTTCGACCGCGGCAGCCTGATCGAAGAGGGTTCGCACGCCGATCTGCTGAGGCTCGACGGCACGTACGCGCGGCTGGTGCGCATTCAGACGCAGGTGTCGAAAGACCCGTCGGTCGACCGAATGCTGTTCGCGGCGGATACGATGACAAACAAAGCATCGGCCGTGGGAGGCGATGCATCGGACAGTTCGACGACGGCGCTTTTGGAAGTAAGCGACGGCCAGGACGGCGACGCCCTGCCCGCCGATGCGCCGCGCGAGTCCACCGAATTGCGCTGGCTTTCCGCCGATACGTGCGAGTTCCGCCGCGGGCCGCTCGGCCAGCTCGAAGTCTGGGACGACGGCGAATGCCTGTCGGCGAACGCCTTCGCCGTGCGCACCTTTCCGGCGACGCATCCCCAGGAATTCATCAGCCTGCGCGGCTGGTGCGCCGACGGTGAGGAACGCGAGCTTGGCATGATCCGCGCGCTCGACGACTGGTCCGACGAGGCAGCCAGACCCGTCACCGACGCGTTGGCGAAGCGTTACCTGCTCCGCATGATTCAACGCGTCGTCCGCGCCGACTTGCGCCACGGCTACCTGGACCTGCACGTCGTCACCGACTCCGGCCCCGCCCGACTGACGATGCGCTGGACCCAAAGCCAGGCAGTCGACTTCGGCGACGACGGCAAACTCCTGATCGACGCGGAAGAAAACCGCTACGTGGTGCCGAGCGTGAAGGGACTGCCGGACGCGGACCGGGAGCGGTTTTTGCAGTTTATCTATTGGTAGCAACGCGCAAGGCACTTCTGACGATCCCATGGCAGTCGGAAGTTTGCCTGACTGGAGACGTCGTCTATACTCATCGTCAGCGGCGGAGTGCTCCAAGCTGGCGTTGACCGTGCGTTACGCATGGAACATGCCTCCCAGGGGATACCCCTGGGGATGGTGAATGGCTAGGATTTCGTCGCGCGAGCCGCGATGCGCTGCGAGCATAATTGCTCGCGCAGGACCCGACTCGTTGGAGCATTCCGCCGCCTTTTTGTTGTTGCCATGAATTCCTCAACCGCCGTCGCCCGCGCGCTTGCCATGGCGTTCCTGGCGGACGAGTTCGACGAGCAGCGGCTGGTCGACCGCGGCGCGATGGTCCTCGGGAAAACTCCCAAGTGGTTGCCCGTATTGGCGCGTCGCATTGTGGGCCGATTCGGCGACACGGTGCGGCCGCGACAACGAGAACTGATTGGCTTCATCCAGGACGACCTTGCCTTTCAACGCGCCTGTGCGTCAGGCAAATTGAGAATCGTCACCTGGCCGATCATTCCGGCGCAGATGGCGCCGATGCCGGCCGCCGTCGCGTGGAATGTTCCCGAGATTTGCTCGGTCGGCGCGTTGAGCGAGTGGCTGGGCATTTCCGTTCGCGAGTTGGAATGGTTTGCGGACCTTCGCTGCTGGGAAGCGAAACGCTCGACAGAGCGAGCGCGGAACTATCGATATCGCGTGTTGACGAAGAAGCTCGGCCAGATACGGCTCATTGAAGCGCCCAAGCCGCGACTCAAAGCGATTCAGCGGCAGATCCTGGAAGGCGTTCTCGATCCCATACCACCACACGACGCCGCGCATGGCTTTCGGCAGGGACGATCGATCCGGTCGTTCGCGGCACCGCATGTCGGACAGGACGTCGTATTGAAGATCGACTTGCAAGACTTCTTCCCGTCGATCGCGGCGCCGCGTGTTCGCGCCGTTTTCATTGCAGCGGGTTATCCGGAGTCCGTCGCCGACTCGCTAGCGGGTCTTTGCACCAATCGCACGCCGGATGACGTCTGGCAAAACGTGGATTGGCGTGGCCATGGTCCGACGACCCACGATCCACGTCGCGCGTACGAGCTTCCCCACTTGCCACAAGGAGCGCCGACGTCGCCCGCGTTGGCGAATCTCTGCGCGTTTCGTTTAGACAGCCGCCTGGAGGGACTCGCGCGATCGGCGGGCGCCACCTACACGCGCTATGCGGATGATCTGGCGTTCTCGGGCGGCCCGTCGTTTGCGCGCGTCGTGCATCGTTTTCAGCATCATGCGTGCGCGATCGTGATTGAAGAGGGGTTTGTGCCGAACTTTCGCAAGACGCGCATCATGCGCCAAGGCGTGCGACAACGCCTGGCGGGCATCGTCGTCAACGAACGATTGAACGTCGCGCGCGTGGATTACGATCGACTCAAAGCAACGCTGACCAATTGCCTACGTCATGGACCAACATCGCAAAACCGAAACGGTCATCCCGACTTCCGAGCGCATTTACTGGGCAGCGTGGCGTTTGTTGAATCTATCCATGCCGAGCGCGGAGTACGGTTGCGGCGATTGCTTGAGCAAATCGATTGGTCCTAAGAGTAGGCCGAATGTATCATCATTTTCGCTTCGGCGGCTGGCTCTCCTTCACGACTTCGAATGTAATTTCTTGACCTGCGTGTTCTTCCATGCGTTTATAGATGCTGCCCAGCAGTTCGTCCGTGCTGAGATTCGCAAAGTAAGCACGTCGTCTGCGGCGCTCTCTCAAGGCCTGAACGCCCATCCAAGCCAACTCAACCGCTCCGACGCAGACTGCCACAAAGCCGACGATTTTCATATCAGCGGAAATTGACTGAATCGGCCAGAGTGGACCGCGATCGATCGCCCAGCCGATGACGCTAAGAAGAACGCCCGTGGCAAAGATCGTGCCGCGAGGAGCGCCGCGCGCTCCACGCCAGATTGCGAAAATGCCTAAAACGATGGATATGACGTGCATGTGAGCGTGCTCCTCAACGGTCGAAGCATATCACCCCCAAGCCCGCACCGCCATCATGCCGATCAGCCCCAAGAACAGCGACACCGACGCCGCGATGCCGGTGTAGGCGGCCCAGCGGTAGCGGCGGTCGGATTTGAGGGCGCGGTGGGTCCACTCGACGTATTCTTGCTCGTCGACGAGCTTGTCGAAGACCCCTTTGACGAAGGCCTGGCGGTCTTCGGTTTCGCCGGTCGAGGCGAAGTAGCAGCCGCTGAACATGATCGGCTGGTCGCCTGGCTGCTGGGCCGGGTCGTAGCCGAAGCCGGCGCCGAGGACCTCGCTCAGCCGGTGCTTGAGGTAGAGCCGCACCTTGCAGAGCAAACTGTAAAGCTGCGTATTGCCGGGCCGCGCGAGCGCGCCTTGCTCGCGGAACAGCGTGTAGATCCAATCCTCGAACGCGCCGCAGACATGGGCGCTCAGGTTCATCATCTCCGGCACCGTAGCGACCGCACGGACGTCGTACCCTTTGCCGAACCGCTGCACGGCGGCCCGTTCGCGACCGACGCGACGGACCAGCTCCCGGAAACCTTGCTCGCGATCGAGCCCGGCCACGAGCGCCGAGACCGGGCAGCGCAGTTGCAATGTGCGTTGCACGGTGGTGAGATCGGACTTTACGGCGCGTTCCAGTTCTTCGGACTCGCGCCGCCCGCCTTGCAGCAGGCCGAACGAGAGGACGGTGAGAATGCCGTTCAACGCGCACAGCGGCCGGCGCTCGCGTCGCAAGAGGTGGCAAACATATTGCAAGCGTTGCAGGCGCTCGGCCGATTGCTGTGGGGCCAACGGCGGCAGCGTCCGGGCGGACATCGTCGACGGACCAAACGACATCGGCGGTTCTTCGACCACCGGCGAAGGGGCCGTCGGGATCGAGACGCCTGCGCCGAGCATCAACGTGCCGCGCGAACTGCCGGTATCGGAACGCCGGCCGACAGGCGCTGCCATCGGCGCGACAGCGGTGTCCTCGAACGATTGCGCCGTCGGTTGCGAGCCGACGTACTGATCGAGCATGATCGTGCCGCGCGTCGACTCGCGACCGGCCGGGGCGCGCCGCGCCACGGGCGTCGGGGTCGCGGCGCGCGAGGCGATCAATGATTCCTCCGGCGGCGCGGCGGGCGCATCCGCGATCACGGGGGCCTCGGCGCTCGGCAACAGTGAAGCGACATGTTCAAACGCGGCGGTATGTTCCTTGGCGGCCAGCGCACTCAACCAACTGGCGTCGGTGCAGCAAAGATAAATGCCGTCCGGATTGGCGTACCAGTGCAGCGGCGCAGGCCCTTCCGGGATGCCGCGCACGCGGAAGCCGAGCCCCGTGGCGTCCATCAAGCGTTGCTCGTGCCGCTCATCGCCGGTGCCGAGCAAGAGGAACGTCGGCGCGGCGTCGATGTCGATGCCATTGCGGCGCAACGCGTTGAGGCCGGCCTTCCAGGCAAAGTCGATTTCCGGGTACGGCGATACGTCCCCTTCGAGCCAAAGCTTGAGCGCCCAATAGACGACGATCGGAATCGCCACCAACAACGCGAGCACCGAGACAATCCGCCCCACGGTCATCGCGTGCCGCCACGGGACGCTCTCGGGATCGAGGAGGAAAATCGTCCAGGCCGTGATGACGACAATGAACAGCGCAATCGCGGTCAGGATCGAGGCCAGTCGTGGCAACGGCTGCCGAAAGAACCGGCGCGGCAACCCGCCCAGCCAGCGAAAAAAGCTGACAATCTTCCCAGGTTCTTTCGGCGGGGCGGGGACTTCCATGCAGACGCTCCAGGTCGATTCACCACGGAGTCACGGAGACACGGAGGGGAAATACCTTTTGAACCGCGGAGGCGCTGAGACGCGGAGGCGGAGAGGTCGGGGGAATGACGAATTTCCAAATCTGAATGTCGAACCAAGTCCGAATGTCGAATGTCGAAAGCCGTTCTGCTTGACGGATGCTAATCCAATCTTTCGTCATTCTGTCATTCAGATTTGATTCGACATTCTGATTTAGAACTTCGTCTTTCTTCTCTCTGCGTCTCAGCGCCTCTGCGGTTCAATCGGAACCACCTCCGTGTCTCCGTGCCTCTGTGGTGAGTCCTCTACGTGTGTCGGACTACCAGCGTGTAATAGATTGTTACTACGGCCGCCAGCAATGTCGCGGTGAGCCAGGACCAGAGGACCAGCGGTTGCGACCTCAAGGGCGGCGCGCCTTGGACTTCGCTGCGCGGGCCGGCCAGTGCGGGGCGGCCTTGGCCGAGGCGAATCGCTAGTGCCGTTTGCCGGGCCCAGCCGTCGAGCGTGTCGGGCAGGCCATTGGATTCGGTGAGCATCGCGGCGAGTTCCGGCTCGCGGTACAGACCGCGGAAGCCGAGCACGACGCAGACGTAGTACACTTCCAGGGCGTCGCGGCGGGGCAACGTCGAGGCTTCTTGCGCACGGGTGTAGAAACGCTCGTTGCAAAGCCGGGTGTTGAACGTCTCGACTTCGAGGACGTTGTTGTTCCACCACTCGCGGCCTTCCCACGGTGTTTCCAGTAACACTTCGTCGATCCACGAGACGAGTGCGTACTTGCCGAGTTCCCATTCCTGGCCGACGCCGACGATGGCTTCGGCCTGGTCCAGGAGCGCAGTGATTTGCAGCCGCTCCTCCTGCGGGCTCGGGCGCTCGTCGCGCGCCACGCGCTCCAGCAGGCCGAGCACGTGCAGCAACACGGGGTCAACGGCTTGGGCGAACTTGGGCGTCATGAGCGCATCGGCACCGCGAACAGGGCGAATTGAAGCGGAACTTTCTTGCCGCGCAGGTTTACGACCAGCCGGCGCTCGCCTTGCAGGCGATCGGCGTTTTCAATCAGCGAG
>JALHLM010000230.1 GCA_022844585.1 Pirellulales bacterium
AGGCGCATCCCGCCGACGAGCCCGGTAAGCAGTTGATCAAGAAGATCGCCAACCTGCGCAACGACCCCAACATTGCGGGCCGCGTGGCGTTCATCGAGGACTACGACATCAACGTCTGTCGGCACATGGTGCAGGGCGTCGACGTGTGGCTCAACAACCCGCGCCGTCCGCTGGAAGCCTCGGGCACGAGCGGACAGAAGGTCGTGCTCAACGGCGGCCTGAATCTCTCGGTTTTGGACGGCTGGTGGGCGGAAGCTCACGACGGCTCGAACGGCTTTGCCATCGGCAAAGGCACGAGCCACGTCTCGGACGAGATCAGCGACCGACGCGACGGCGCGGACCTGTTCCGCGTACTGGAGGAAGAAGTCATTCCGCTCTACTACGATCGCGATTCCGACGGCTTGCCGCACCAGTGGATCCGGCGGATGAAGAACTCGATTGCCTCGCTCGCCTGGCGGTTCAGCGCCCATCGCATGGTGATGGACTATGTCCGCTCCGGCTACCTGCCCGCCGCCGGCGGCGTCAGTTGTGAGATGAGCGTACGCTAAGCGGCCAACACCAACCCGAAGCGCCAGCGAGGGGGAGTTGACACCGGTTTCAGCGCACCTATTGCGCTGAGGTCAACTCCCCCTCGCTTTTTTTGCGCTCCGATGTCCCGCTGAGACACCAAGTCTGCGTCCCTGGGCCTGGGACGCGCGCGGATTCTCTACTATCCTGCGGCAACGCCCTCAATGCTTCTTCTCCGTCCCACCGCATGCAATTGGCCAGCTCAATGTCCCCCGAAACGCTTCGCAAGCTCGCTCAATTTGATACGCCGACGATTTGTAACGTCATCGAGCTGTTCGGCGTCCGCCCGCGCAACGAAGGTTACATGGATGGCCGCATCCGCGCCGCATTTCCGGAACTGCCGCCGATGGTCGGGTTCGCGACGACGGCCGCTTTTCGTAGCGACTGCGCGCCGGGTAAAAGCGACGCTTACGGCAGCCTCGAAGCGCAACTCGCCACGTTTGCGGCGCTTCCGGGTCCCCCGGTGGTCGTATTCCAGGATCTCGACGATCCCGCCGTCGCGGCCACATTCGGCGAAGTGATGTGCAGCACGTACCAGGGCTTTGGTTCCACCGGCCTGATCACCTCCGGCGCCGGCCGCGACTTGGAGCAAGTCCGCGCGCTAGGTTATCCGGCGTTCACCGGCGGCACGATTTGCTCGCACGCGTACTGCCACATCCTACACATCGGCCTGCCCGTGCGCGTCGGCGGGCTGGTCGTGAATCCCGGCGATCTGCTGCACGGCGATGCCAATGGCGTCACCAATATTCCGCTTTCGATCGCGTCGACCGTGGCCGATTACGCGCAGGAATTCATCGACATCGAACGCGTCCTCATGGACTACGTGCGCGGCCCGGGCAAGAAAACGGTCGATGGCTTCACGGCGGCGCGCCAGGAATTCGCCAAGCACACGGCCGCGCTGGCCGCCAAGGCGCGAGCGCATCTGTCGCAATCGCAACCATCGTAGGCAACGATGCGCAGGTGGATTTGCGGCTAACCGCACGATTGGTTGCGCCGAAGTTCGTAAGATTTTCTTGCGATCGCGTTGGACGATTGCTATGTTGACCAGCGTTGGCGGCATCCGCAGGCAAACAGATTGGTATTGAGGTGCGGATTAGCTAACCTCACGACTTTGTTTGTTAGAAGTGTAGGGCAAGGGTTACTTAGCGAAGTCCGTAGTAGTCACGCACGTATTCGGTTCGGTTTCGTTTCACTTCTTAGTGTTAGAAGGAGATCAGCGATGTCAAACGGTGGAATCGGACTAGGCGAAATAAGAGCCGCCTTGGAAAACGCTGGAGAGCCATGGCAGGCAGGCATGACCAGCATTGCCCGCTTGCCTGCGGAGGAACGCCGGCGACGACTTGGCGTTCCCGGGACCGCGAGGACAGCGAAAGCGTCCGCGCGGCCAGCCGCAGCCGCGGTGCGGGCGCCATCGGCTTATGACCTGCGCAACGTGGGTGGCAAGAATCTCGTGACGCCGATCAAGGATCAAGGCTCCTGCGGTTCCTGCGTCTCGTTTGGCGTGGTAGCGACCGTCGAAAGTACGTTGATGGTGCAGCAAGGCTCGACGGATCCGGTCGATCTCAGCGAGGCCCACTCGTTTTTCTGCCATGCCCGGGACCGCGGCTACAACTGCAGTACTGGCTGGTGGCCGAACGAGGCCCTGGATGATATTCGCGATAAGGGCGTGGTAGATGAAGCCTGCTATCCGTACAACCTCGCCAATACGGATTGCAGCGGACTTTGTGACGATTGGCAGAATCGCCTCACGCGGATAGCTGGCTATCAAGACCTGACGAACAAGGCGGACGCGATCAAGGATTGGGTCTCCACGCGCGGTCCCGTATCCGCCTGTTTTGAGGTGTATGAAGACTTCTTCTACTATCAGAACGGAGTCTACCGGCACGTCACCGGCGACTACGCGGGCGGGCACTGTGTGACCATTGTCGGCTATGACGACGCACAGTCCTGCTGGATCTGCAAAAACAGTTGGAACACCGGTTGGGGCGAGCAGGGATTTTTCCACATTGGTTACGGCGAATGCGGGATTGAGACCTGGCTGAACCACGGCGCCGAAGGCGTTCAAGTCAGCGGCTGGATTAATTCCACCCGCGTCCAAGGCCTGTGGACGATCAACGAGGAACGCAACGCCTGGGCCTATCTGGCGAACAAGGGGTGGTGCAAAATCTCGCCCGACAACTTGCAGATCTTCTCGACTATGTTGGCGCAATTGGTGTCGGCGAAAACCGCTGGTCGCGTCGTCAACGTGTACACGGATCAGAACGTGATTAAGCAAGTCTACGTTTTTTAGTTGCCAGTTTCTGGTCGTTAACTCACCTAATTGTGAAGGAGAATAATATGAGCCAGGCTACGCCCCAGAGTTCACCAGCCAGTCCGCATGCGGCGGCTAATTCGAGTGCCGGCCCGGCGGCGCCCGTAAAGGCCCCGTCCGGATGCGGTTGCTCGGGTCAGTCGGCCAGCGCCGTGATGGCGGGATCGGCAGGACCCGCTTCGGGCGGTGCGCCATCCATGCGCCCCGCCGGCGTGGGCGGCGCGATCGGCGGCCAATGGCACAGCGCGAAGCGCGTTACCGGTACCTGGTGCATCAACGAAGTTCGTAACGCCTGGGTCTACGTCGACGGACTGTCCTGGCGAAAACTAGCCAACGGATTGGATAGCGTGACGCTCGCCATGTCCTTGCTCGGCGCCAGCGCGTTGGCCACAGGCACGGCAACCGACTTGCGCGAGGAAGCGGACGGCATGATTCACGAGATGTACGTCTGGTAGCCGTTATCGCATCGTGATCTAAAAAGTCTCCGACGGCGGCACTCGATGCCGCCGTCGGTCGCTATTTTGCAAAGGCCACAAAATATGCCGCTTACCGAGAATGACGACGGCCGCACGGTGAACGTGCAGTCCAACCTGGAACTGACGGTCAAACTGGGCGAAAATCCAACCACAGGATATCGTTGGTCGGTCGACAAGTTGACCGGCGCTGTTCTGGTGTCCGATCGCTACGAGCCAGGCGACGCCATCGGCGCCGCAGGTCATCACTGGTTTGTGTTCCGTGCCGGCGCGCCGGGAACCGGCGCGTTGAAACTCAATTTGACTCGTCCTTGGGAGGGCGAACCGCCCACGCGCGAGTTTCGAGTATCGCTGAACATTCAATAGCGCGAAGCGCAGGCCACGGTGCAGGTGGATTGCCCAACGCTGCTAGCTGACTCCATGAGCAAACGCAAGTTTGCTCCACGTCATTTGCCGGCCGCAATCGCCGCGTCGGCGTCGTCCAGCAACTTGGCCAGATCGTCCTTGCTCGGAGTGGACGAAGGCACGCCCTCGGCCGGGATTTCCAAGCCGGACACCCAGGCCGCGCCGTTCAACAGGACTTTGCGGAAGCTATCGTTCGCCAGGTTGTCATGCAAATGCATGCCGGTGAAGCCGAAGCCGCGTCCGCCGTCCGGACGGTCGTACGCCCAGGCCACGACTTGCGGCTGGCCGTCCTTCACTTCCGCGTGCACTGCGGGATTGCCACCGTGGGAACTGGATTCTTCCTTCGCCGTCTCCAACGGAGGCACGTCGCTCAACACCGGCGTCACGCCCTTCATGTCCGGTGCGAACCGCATGTGGTAATACCACTCGTCGTTCACGCTGAACGGCTTCACGCCCCTCGCCGTGGGATGATCCGGAAACTTCTCGAACTTCGGCGTCCACCAAGGATTCACCGACCAGAATGTCTCGAAGTATCCGCCCATCCAGTCAAGGTAATGCTTACCTGCCTCGCCCTTGTTGACCTCGACGCCGTAGTGAATGGCCATGAAGCCAGCCCCTTTGCGAACCGCGGCGAAGATTTCGGGATCCGTCGCCGCTGGCTCAGCGTGATTCAACAGCACGATGATCGCGTCGGCATGGTCCAGCTTCTTCGGCCAGGCCTTATTCGAGTGCACCACGGCATGCACGTTGGGATACGCCTCGTGCAGCGCGCGGGCCATCAGAATTGAACCGCCGACGAATTCGTGATTGCCCCGCGGCCCATGCGTCCCCGCGTCGGCGATGAACACGATTTTGATGACGTCATCGCCTGCCGTGATTTGCCCGTCGTAATCAAAGGGATCGCGTTCCTCAGAGCTGGCGAGCGGAGCGATAAGTGCGGTGAGCAACAAGCTGAGCGCGAGGTTTCGCAAAGTCGATTTCATCGGTAGACCAGGAAGGCGAAGGCGATGTGGGCGGGACGTCGAGGCGTATAGCCGTGAGTCCGCAGGATAACCTAGACCGCGCCGGGTGGAAAGCGCCGCGCTCGCGCGAACGCCTTCCCAGCGTTGGCTGGACCGCCCCTCGACCGCGTTTCCGGAATGGCCTAGGATGATTTCCCCAGGCGCGACGCACGTCGCGCCGGCTGTTCGTAACCTGCCGTTGAACAACAAGTTGCGGCGGCGTAATCCCCCGCGAACAGCGGCCGAAATTGGACTTCCGCAAGCAAATTCACACCGCATGGACACGCCCACGCCGCTAACGGAAGCGCCTGCGGACATCGATGCGCTGTTGGGCTATCTGAACTTCTCCTCCGGAGCGCCGGACGTCCGCTTTCAGCGCGGCCTGAACCGGCTCTTCGCCGAGATCGAAGCGAACCACCCGCGAGGCGCCTGGCGTGAAGTGGGCGGCGCTCTCAATGGTCGCCTACAGGCGAAGGCCGGCAGCCCCGGGCCATTTGCCGACGCGACGCAAGCGTCCGGAGTTCTGCGGCTGGTCTTCGAGAATCTACTGCCCGCCTACCGCGCGTTTCACGCCGACCTGCTCTTTCACCAGACCGACGACGCACTGTTCCGCCCGTTTTTTTTGGCTCGTGCTTTTGAGACGGCGTTGTCCATCGGCGGACCGTGGGACGAAACGGACCGCATCGTCGCGAAGTCGATCGAGCAGCTCAACGATTTCCTCGGCTACCGCCCCCTGGCGACCTTGGAAGGCAAGCGGATCGAACCGTATCCGCACGAGTGGGTCCGACCGGTGCCGGTGATGCTCCGCGAGGCGGGCGTCGGCGCGGGTCGCTATGCGGAGTTGATCGAGCGCACCTGGGAAGTGCTGCGTGCGACGCCGCCGGCAATCCTCCGACAGGCCGGCTTCGATCCGGAAATGGTCGATGAACTGGCCTTCGACCCGCGGGCGTTCGATTTCGATCATCCGGTCAACAAACGCCCGAATTACATGTTCGGCTGCTGGGATGCGAACATCGTCGATCTCGGCGGGTTTTACCGGCGTTTCGTCATTCAACAGATCACGCTCGACGCCCTGAACGAACGCCCGCAGCACGCGCAAGGTGACGCGCGCGAGGAGCTTCTGTTCGAATCGGCCGTGGTACTGGCGGGAACCATCCTGATGGCCGCCGGCGTGAGCGGCGCCGGGCCCGACGCGCACGACTCGTCGATGACGCTGATGAAGATCGTCGCGCACGTGGCGAAATATCGCGACGCCTACTACCAGGACACCCTCGCGCGTCAGACCGGTAAACGCGGTGAAAGGTTGCAAGCCGAGGCGCAGCGCAATCAGCAACCGTTCGGCGCGGTACGGCAGTATTTGAATCACCGCCTCGCTCGCCTGCGTGCCAAGCAATTGCAGCATGTACAGCTCGCACAACTGTTTTCGCGGATGGGGCAGCCGGCCGCCTCGTTGCGCCAGGCGGAAGTCGTCCCCGTCGCATCCGCGAGGTTACTCTGCCAGATGCAGTGTGCCCGCGTGACGGCGCTCCGGTCATTTTCATTGGGAGACATGGCCGCCGGCGCGGAACAGGCGCGGCAGATGCGTTCGCTGCTGGACCGCGGCATTCAATGCGGCGCGATCGTCGATCCGTGGAACATCCTCGGCTTCGCCGGCAATTTCAGTCTCTTTCCCGCCATCCAGAACTCCGTGGTCGATCATCGCATCGAGGTGCTCATCGATTCCGTGGAACAGGTGTTCGCTCTGTTAACGCGGTGGGAAAGTGAAGCCGCCATCGCCGGCCAAGAGGCGCTCCGGCAGGAAGCCCGCGAGCGATCGCAGGAGCTCGCCGAATGGTGGGACCAATACGCCACTACGGAAGTGAGCAACGTCCGCAGTTTTTCCGGCCGCGAAGTCACCGAATCAGCCCGGCAAGTCGCCGCGGGACTCGCCACCTGGCGGCGCGCGGAGTCGGCCGCGGGGGACGTCGGCTTCTGGCGCAAACACATCCACGAATTCCGCTCGCCCAAGGCCTTCGGCCAGGTCGTGGCGGCGCTGCTGGAAAAGCACGATCACGTCGCCGCGATGGCGCTGATGATGCAATGGCTCACCGCCGCCGCCGAAGTGCCGCTCGTCGATCTGGAGCACTCGTTTCACGCGCTCGCGCTGCGCTGGCTTCGCACGCTCTGGGCGAGGACGGACGAAGGAAGCTCGTCGGACAGCAAATGGCAACTCACCCGCAAGTTCCACGACTACTTGGAAGCCAACGCCGAGCAATGGTGGGAAACACCTCGCTGGGCGTTAAACGAAAGCGGCCGCGAGCCCGTTGATTCGCTGTCGCACCCTGACGATGACGAAGAAGAAGACGTCTTCGGCGCCGCCTATGATGAGATGACTTACCGCGATACGACCGACGATGGCGTGGAAGGGGATATGGTCGCGGGGGGCGAGGCGACCGACGACGAATGGGACCGCGAATGGCGGCGCGTGCAGTCCCGGCTCGCCATGTTGGAAGGTGTCTCGCGCTGGCGCAGGCTGGCCGTGGAGTTGGCCTCGCAGTCGGGCGTCGCGGCCGACGAGATGTCCGTCACAATCATGGATTGGGACCGGCAAACCGAACGCTGGGAACGCGGGCTTCGCGAGTTGCTCATCTCCGTGCAGCAACAGACGATTCCGCGCCCGTTGCCGACCGAAGAATCGCTGCTTGATTACGATCGCCGCCGCGGATTGAAGGACCAGGTGCTGCATCACGTCGGACAGTGCCTGGTGGACGCGAGCCTGGCGTCGATTTGGCTCCGCGCCGCTGCCGGAGATGACCAGGCGTCCAACGCCAACCGCACGACGCCCTCGTGGCAGGCCTCGGCCATCGCCTTGTTGCGCGCAATACTTCGAGTCGATGTCGAGGCAGCCCGCGCATGTTTCCCCGACCTGCGCACGCGTCTCGACGCGGAACCGATCCTCTACACGCCGCTCACGAAGGGCGGCGACCCGCGCAAGATCGTCGCTTCGCGCGTCTTTCACACGTTGATCGAGTATTGGTTGACCGCGCTGCCGCGCCTCGGTCTGTTGCTCGAATCCTGGCAGTTGCTCGATACCGCGCGGCGGATGGAACGGCATCGCGGGTCGTCGGATGGAGTGGTGACTGAATACGATCGCCTGTTCGAGGCCGGCTTCGTGGCGATCATCGACAGCGTCGTGCGGCTCGAAACGCAAAGCCAACGCCCGCTCGATGCCGACAACGAATTGATTGAGGCCCTGCAGGTCGTCTCCGAACCGCTCGTCGAACGCTGGCTTAATCATAGCCGCCGCGTGCGCTTGAGCGTCCTTGAGCGCGTCGTCGATGAACGCCGTTGGAAGGAGCTGGTCGAGTTCATTCGCCGCTTTGGCCGCGATCTGTTCACGCAGCAGTTCTTTCACCCCGGCAACATGCGGGCGATCTTACACCAAGGCGTTGGCGCGTGGATCGACGGTTGTCTCGAAGCGATCGACACCGGCGAACAACCGCGGCTAATCGAGGCCATCGCTGAAGGTTACGACCGCGAACAGGCGGCCAGCACGCTGGCGCTGGTTTTGGAGGCCGTGGGCGAAAACTTCGACGTCTACCGTGACTTCAACACCACGACGACGCAATCGGATCGCGGCGAGCTCATCTACATGCTGCTCGACTTGCTGCGTTTGAAGGCCAGCTACGATCGCTTCGAATGGAATCTGAAGCCCGTCACGCTGGCACATCAGGTCTTAATCCAGGCCGGACGCACCGCCGCCGCGGAAACCTGGCGCCGCGCGATCGCCGAAAAAACGTCGGACGTCGCCACCTGGCACTTGAAGCGGCTCGCCGAACTCAACGCCGAATACGGGCTGCGGCTCGCGACGATTCAGGATCGGCTCGAGGAACGCTTTGTCCGCCCGCTGGCGATCGACCGCATGCGGGCGTTGATTCGCCCTGCGATGCAAGAAGTCCGCGCGACCGGCATGAGCGCGAGCTTTGACCTTCTGGAGCACGAAGTCGTCGAATTCGCCGACGCCCCGACCGGCGCCGGCCTCGACGTACCGCGCTGGCTCGTCGACCTGGAAGAAGAAATCGCCCGCGCCGAAGAAGCCACCGACGCGCCGCCGCTCATCTGGCCAGCGGAACAAGTGCGCCTGACCTGGGAAGAAATCGACCGGCAACTCAAGGAATGGCTGGACGACAAGCGCTTGGCGGACGACGAGTAGTTCCTTTCCCGCAGTAAGCCTGTGGGAGGCGTCTCCGACGCCGATGGAGGGGACATCGAGGACGATTCCGGCGCTGAAGTGCTGAGCGACGTCGAACCATCGGCGTCGG
>JALHLM010000231.1 GCA_022844585.1 Pirellulales bacterium
AACCGGCCCCTGCGTCTTGGAGCAACGTCAAGGCGCTGGGGCAATTGATGAAGCAAGTCAACTTCGTCAACACACGACTGAAGCGCAACATCAAGAAACTGGATAACAACCAAGCGCAGTGCGCGGCCGACGCAACCTTGCTGGCCGTGATCGGCCAGGCGTGTCATTTCGACACCCATGAGGTGAAGGACGAAACGCAGTTGCCGCACTGGCACGAATACTCCGACGAGATGCGGAATGCGTCCGCGGACCTCGCCGCGAAAATCAAGGCCGGCGACGCTGGCGGCATCGAGGCCGCGATGAAGCGCGTGGCGGATAACTGCGAAGCCTGCCACAAGGCGTTCCCGCATTAGGGGGGACAAATCTAAGGGAACCGCGGAGGCGCTGAGACGCGGAGGGATGAGAGGGAGTTGTTGAAAGTCGAAGCTCGTACCTCAAGTGGATGACGAAATCCGAATGTTGAATGTTTGGTCGCGCGATCGGCGTCGAGCCCCCGCTTTCAACAATTCGGCGGTCGAATTTAATTCGACGTAAGAGCTTCGAATTACGACATTCCCCCCTCTCTCCCTCTGCGTCTCAGCGCCTCTGCGGTTCAATTGGTTAGCGGCCCGAAGCGGTTCGCGCGCAATCCGTGTTGTACGCTTGTGATCCAGCAACCTTGACGTCCTCGTCGCGTACCGGTTGGTCCCATTATGTCGGTCGAATCGACCTACTGTCCCGGACAGTTCTCCTATCCCTTCCCTTACGGCGCCACGATCCGCGACGGCGGCGTGCAGTTTTCCATTTTTAGCCGCTCCGCCACGGAAATGCGGCTGCTGCTTTACCGATCCGTCGACGCCACGGAGCCGGACGACGTCATTTCTTTCGATCGTGAGGTCGACCGCTGGGGGGACGTCTGGAGCCTGTTTGTGCCTGGCACGAGTGCCGGGCAGCTTTACCATTTCCAGGCCGACGGCCCAAACGCACCGCGGTTGGGGCACCGGTTCGACGGCCGCGCGCGGTTGATTGACCCCTACGCCGGAGCGTTGGCGGGCGAGTTCCAGGCCGCGCCGGACGGCGTCACGCGTCCGCCGAAATGCGTCGTCGTGGACGGCACGTTCGATTGGGAAAACGATCGCCATCCGCGGCGACCGCTCGCGGAGACGGTGATCTATGAAATGCACGTCCGCGGGTTCACGAAGCACGATTCCAGCGGCGTGCAAAACCCCGGCACGTACCTGGGACTGATCGAGCGGATTCCGTACTTGAAATCACTGGGCGTGACCGCCGTCGAATTGATGCCGGTCTATGAATTCCCCACGACCAATTGGCAAGGCGAAAAGACGCGCTTCTCGAACTACTGGGGTTACGACCCGCTCTGCTTTTTCGCGCCACATCGCGGTTATGCCGCGTCCACGGAACCCGGCGGGCAAGTCCGCGAGTTCAAAGAGATGGTCAAGGCGCTGCATCAGGCCGGCATCGAGGTGATTCTCGACGTGGTGTTCAATCACACGGCCGAAGGCAACGAGCGCGGGCCGACGCTGAGCTTCAAAGGCCTGGAGAATCGCGTCTTCTACATGCTCGACGCGGACGGCAACTATCGCAACTACTCCGGTTGCGGCAACACCGTCAACGGGAATCATCCCGTCGTCCGGGAGATGATTTTCCATTGCCTGCGGCACTGGGTCCACAATTATCACGTCGACGGTTTCCGCTTCGACCTGGCGTCGATCTTAAGCCGCGATCGGCGCGGCGAGATCATGCCCAATACGCCGGTCGTGGAGTTGATCGCCGAGGACCCGCTGCTGGCCGACTCGAAAGTCATTGCCGAAGCCTGGGACGCCGCGGGTGCGTATCAGGTCGGTTCGTTCGCCAATTTGCGCTGGGCCGAATGGAACGGGCATTTCCGTGATGATGTGCGCCGGTTTTGGCGGGGCGACGATTTCCTGCTGGGGCCGGTGGCGACGCGGCTGGCGGGCTCCAGCGATCTGTATCAATCGGGCGGTCGCAGTCCATATCACAGCATCAATTTCCTGACGTCGCACGACGGTTTTCCGCTCAACGACCTGGTTAGCTACTCGGAAAAGCACAACGAGGCCAACGGCGAACAGAATCGCGACGGCGACAATAACAACAACAGTCACAACCACGGCGTCGAAGGTCCGACCAAGCGCGAAGACGTCGAGCAGATTCGCTCGCGGCAGATTCGCAACATGCTGGCCACGTTGCTGTTGAGCCAGGGCGTACCGATGTTGCTCTCCGGCGACGAATGCCGGCGCACGCAGCAGGGTAACAACAACGCCTATTGCCAGGACAACGAAATCTCCTGGTTCGATTGGCGGCTCGTGGAACGCCACGCGGACTTGCTGCGCTTCGTGCAGGCGATTCTTCGGCTCCGAGCCGAGCAACCGTCGCTGCGCCGTACGCACTTCTTAAACGGCCGGCCGGAGCAAACCGGCATGATCTCCGACGTGAGCTGGTTCAGCCCGCAGGGGGGCCCCGTTTCCTGGTCGGCCAACGACCGCAGTTTGATTTGTCTGTTGGCCCCGGTTGCCGGCGGCGAAGACGTCTCCCGCTGCAGTTGGCCGCAGCGGCACGTGATGCTGCTCTTGCACGCCGGCTTTTCGCCACGCGAGTTTCTCATCCCGCGCGTGGCGCGCGACATGCGCTGGCGCACGTTCCTGGACACTTCCGCTGCGCCGCCTCGCGACGTCTACCCGCAGTACGATGGGCCAATCTTGCCGCGCGACGGCAAAATGACGTTGATCGAACGCTCGCTCGTGTGCCTCGTGTCGAGCTAAGCGCCCCTGCGGCGTTGATTTCACCCGTGCCGCGGCACGCCGATCGCGTCACTGCGTGTTGCTTCGAGCGCGTACACCGCGTAAGCGCGGCGTGCCGAGATGCGCCAGCGCCAGGGGGCGTGCAATCGCACATCGCGCCAAAGGGGCGCGACGTCCCGATCGTTCAGCAGCGATTGCCGCAGAACCGCGGGATTCAGGCCTGTGAAAAAGTTCCCGGCGTTCAGCCAACCGTGCGCCGCGGCTGGAACGGTACGCTCGTCGATCGTCAGCAGTTCCGGGCAAGTATCTGAGGAGACGAAGTCCGTTACTAACATCATCATCCCGCCGGGGCGAAGATGATCGGCTAGTAAGCGGAGATGGCGATGACGAACGGCTTGAATTGCTGTCAATAGCTGCGGGTGATTTGCGCCGTGCGACTGCGCCGTTTGGTCGATGAGTTGCGACAGCAGGCAAAGCGACGCGATCGAATCGTAGTCGCGACGAGGCAAGTCGGCGGCGCCGCGATTGCTGCGAGCGATGGTCGCGCTATGGGACAAGTCGATCGGACCGCAAATACTGATTGCCTGCTGCGTGTCGATTGATTGACGTCGCAGCCCCTGCTGCATCGCATCGATATCCCAGTCGACGAGGTCGATCGACACGTAACGCGCGAGGAGCCTGCGCAGGTCTACGTCGTTCAAGTTGCCGGCGCCGAGTAAACAGAGCGACAATCCACTCGCGTCACCAGCGAGCCGTTCCAACAGTGACGTCACCTTCGCTCGATGTTCCGCGTACCAGGTCCAGGCTTCCGCGGTGGCAAGATTGCGCTGCCGCTCGATCTCCAGCGATGCGTTGGGCTCCGGCAAGTTCATCGCTTGCTCACTGGAAGTCGCGTGTCGCCTGGACGATCAAATGTAAACAGCAGCCGTGACAGCCAAGACGGCGGCAAATCTCCGACGAGGGGACGGGGTTCGCGGCCCGTGTCCCGAAGCAGCGCCGACGCCGCCAGGTAGCCGCTGCGCACCGCGCCTTCCATCGTCGCTGGCCAGCCGGTTTGCGTCCAGTCTCCGGCCAGGTAGAGGCCTTCGATCGGTGTTTCCGCCGCTAATCGACATCTTTCCGCGCCGGGTCGAACGGAAAAAACAGCGTGCGGGTCGGTGACGAGCCGGCTGTCCAGCAACCTCGCCATGCGAGCGGCGGGGAATGGGGCCTGCAAGTCGTCGAGAACCTGCCGGAGCACGTCGTCTTTACGGCGCTGAGCAAGTTCGTGCGATCCGCTGATCACGACCTGAACATAGTGGCGCGGCGTTGCATTCTCAGCATTGGCTTCGACAGGATGCTGAAACACCCATTGGCTCAAGCGATCGACGAGCACGGCGTGCGGCAGGTCTGTGATCGGCTTGTCGAACCACAGATGCGCACTCGTGATCGGCGACGGCCGCAATTCTTTTGCCAGCGCGAGGTCGGGCCACTCCGCGCCAATGGTCGAAGGAAGCAGTTCCGCGAGTCGTCGCCACGGCACGGCTACGATGCAAGCATCGAAGGCGCGGGGCGATGCATCGCCAACATCGAGCGCCGTGAACCGATGGCCTGCCATGCAGACTCGCTGAATCAGTGAGGAACGGTGGATCGTCACTCCGCGCGATTCGAGCCACGCGGCAACGCGGCCATGAAAGATTTCCCGGAGTGGAACGCGAGGAATGCGAAGCTTCCAGGCCGCGGCGGAGCGCATGAAGCCGTCGAGGAACACCTGCCGCGCGGGACCAAGCGCCGCGTGTTCCAAGGACTCACCGAGGGCGCTCACTAGCACCGTGCCGAAGAATCGCCGCGTCAATTCCGGCGAAGCACCATTCTCGGCCAGCCAAGTGGCCACGGTCGGTTCCAATACGCTGTCGCCGGGCTCCCAGGCTGCTAGCCGCATCAATAATCTCGCGGCGTGCAGACGATCTGGGAAGGAGAGAAAATCCAATCGCAGCAGCCCCGGCAACAAATGCAACGGCGCGGGCAGGCCCACGGTCGCCGCAAAATCGACGCGTTTGCCATCGGGTCCGATGAAATGCAGCGTGTCGTCTTCGCGAAAGAGGTCGGCAACCTGGGTTGTTCGGCAGAAATGCTCCAACTGCGTGCAGCAGCCCATGCTGACGTGCTGGCAGTAGTCGACTTGCTGGCCGTCGTCGCCATCGTCGAACGACGCCGCGCGCCCGCCGAGTTGCCGCCGGGCTTCGAACAACTCGACCGCGCAACCGGCTTCGACGAGCGCTACGGAGGCCGCGAGACCGGCGAGACCGCCGCCCACGATCGCGACGCGCGGAGTCGAGTCGTTCATCGTGCGAGCGACTCCACGAGAGGTTGTTTGCGCAGCGCAGACGCGGCAATCCACAATCGTCGCGCGCGGCCGAGGCGAATGCGCTGCGAAAAGACATCGCCTCGACGGCGTTCGATTTCGTTCAACAACTCACGATAGGTCCGCCACATCGCGCTGAAGACGGCGCGACTTTCGTCCGGCAACCAGTAATGGAGCGCCGCCGCATCGCCAAAGGCCCCGCGGGCGCGTGCCGTCTGAGTTTGCACGAGTTGCAAAATCCGGTCGTTCGGGACACCGGCCGACAAATCTGCTTCGGTGCCACCGGCCGCCGTCAAATCGTCCTGCGGGAGATAGACGCGTCCTTGCACGGCGTCTTCGCGCAGGTCGCGCAGGATGTTAGTGAGTTGAAACGCTTCCCCGCAACGTATCGCCGCGGACTGCGCCTCGGGTCGGTCGCCGCCCCAGATTGCCAGGCAAGCCAGTCCGACCGCGCCGGCGACCAGGTAACAGTATTGCTGCAGATCGGGCCAGGTTTGATATCGCCGCGGCGCGAGGTCCATGGCCACGCCGTCGAGGATTTCTTCCAAGCGCTGCCGGGGAATGGCGTAGCGATCCAGTGTATCAAAGAGTGCCGGCAATTCTGGCGCTGACGGTCCATCGCGATGTAGTGAGTGCCGATAGGCGTCGAGTCGCGTGCGCCGCTCTTCACTGTTGCCCGGGCCGTCGCCGATGTCATCGGCAATACGGCAAAAGGCGTAGAGCGCGTACATCGCGCGGCGCTTTTCCTTGGGCAGCAACCAGAGCGGGTAGTAGAAGCTCGAACCGGCGCGCCGCGTCACGCTACGGCAATAAGCGTAGCTAGCGGCAAGCGTGGTGGAAGCTTCTGTTCGCGACATGCGGCCGTTTCTCGGGCGTTAGATTCGCGTACTGAGCATCGCGTCAAGAACTAGCCCGGCCTTGCGCCATTTGCTCAAGGTCGGCCTTTGTTGCCACACGTTGTAACGCTGATCGCGAATGGCCGCCAGGATTGCCAAGCCGCCACGAATGAACAGGCTCACATCGATTCGTAGCCAGCGCGGGACGAGCTCCAGAAGCGGAAGCCCGTCACGCAGATATTTTTCCGCGCGACACACTTCGAACTCCATCAGTCTCGCGAAGGCCTGGTTGAATTGCCGTCCGCGATAGGCGTCGCCCGTGTAGCCGAACCGCTCGCGATCTTCTCGTGGCAGATAGATGCGGCCCTTGTCATAGTCCCGTGACACGTCCTGCCAGAAATTCGCCAGTTGCAAACCTGTGCAGATGGAATCGCTGAGCGCGGTGCGCTCTGCATCGTGGCAGCGCCCAAGATGTAGAACGAGGCGGCCGACGGGATTCGCCGAGTTGCGGCAATAATCCAGTAACTGTGAGAACGTGTGGTACTCGCGAACAAACTGGTCCTGGCGAAAGGCATTGAGCAGGTCCACGAAAGGTTCTTTCGGAATAGTGAATGCTTGGATCGTCGGCGCGAGCGCTACGAATACCGGGTGCTGAGTCGTGCCCGCATAGCAGGCATCGAGCTGTTCTTCCCACCATTCCAGTAGCCGGATGCTTTCGTCCGACGAACACGTTTCATCCGCCAGGTCATCCGCCCAGCGGCAATAAGCGTAAATATGGTGAAAATGCGGCCGCAGGCTGCGAGGAAGCAGCCAACTTGCGACCGTGAAATTCTCGTAGTGCGACTGCGCCAACTGCCGACAATACGCACTGGCCTCGGCGAAACTCGGCGCCGGGCTCGGCGGCGCGTCGGGGCCGAACCGAGCGAGTTCTTGGGCAAACGCGGCGTTCGGCGTCCGCCGAACCGGCTCGTAGGCGTTAAGCGAGTGGGCTATCATGCGGTTAGCAGAAAATCGACCTGAACCAGCGGCGAATTTGCACGATGAAAATCCTTCTGGCCGGTCCGCGTGGCTTTTGTGCCGGCGTGAACATGGCGATCGAAAGCCTGGAGCTGGCCGTGCGGCTCTACGGCACGCCGTTGTACGTGTACCACGAGATCGTCCACAACCAGTATGTCGTGGAACGCTTCCGCCGCGAAGGCGTGGTATTCGTCGACCATCTGGAAGAAGTGCCGGTCGGCGCGACGTTGATGTACTCCGCGCACGGCGTTTCGCCGGAGGTGCGCGAGGCCTCGGCCGCCCGGAGCCTGCGGACCATCGACGCCACCTGCCCGCTGGTCACCAAGGTGCATTTGGAAGCGATTCGCTACGCGGAATCAGGCTACACGATCCTGCTGATCGGCCACGCCGGGCACGACGAAGTGATCGGCACGATGGGCGAGGCGCCGGAGTCGATGATCCTGGTGGAATCGCCAGAAGACGTCGACCGGCTCGAAGTACCGGACGCAACTAAGCTGGCGTATCTCACGCAAACGACGCTGTCGGTGGACGATGCGAACCGGATTATCGACCGGCTCCGCGAAAAATTCCCGCAGATTGCCAACCCGCCGAAGGACGATATCTGTTACGCCACGCAGAACCGCCAGGAAGCGGTGCGGCTGTTGAGCGAAGAAGCCTACGTCGTGCTGGTGCTGGGTAGCCAGAACAGCTCGAATAGCCAGCGCCTCGCGGAGCTCGCCCGAGAAAGCGGCCGCCGCGCGTATTTAATTGACGGCTCACGCGATATCCAGCTCGACTGGTTCCAACCGGACGACACAGTCCTGGTGACCGCCGGCGCCAGCGCTCCGGAGCTGGTCGTCGAAGACTGCGTAGAATTCCTCCGCAAGCGCTTCAACGCAACGGTGGAATCACGTACAATCCGCGAGGAAGAAGTGCACTTCCCACTGCCGCGCGAGTTGCGCGAAGTGGTGAAGGCCGGCGTGAGTTGATTTGGCCCCAGTGAGTTGAATTAGCCCCAGTGAGTTGAATTAGCCCGAAAGGGGCGACCGTTAGTAGCCAGGGGTAAGCGACGCGCAACCCCTGGAAAGCGGCAAGACGATATAGTTTGTAGCCCCAGCGGGGCGACCGAATCACCTGTCACGTCAGCGGCCGCCCCGTTGGGGCTACGACGTGTTTTGGTGGCGACTCATCCAGGGGTTTGCTGCGCTTCACCCCTGGCTACTGACGGTCGCCCCGTTGGGGCTTCAATTTGTCCCCAGCGTTTCGGACAAAACGGAGTTTGGATCACTCGAACTCCAGCACGCCAAACTTATCGATCTCATGGAAATCGGGGCCCACGCGGGACCAGTCCCAGCTTGCCGCTTGGCCCGTGTCGTAGTCCATGCGGTAGAAGTTGGCGCGCCATTTCGCGCCGGGCTTGGGCGGCACGTTTTGCAACGGGTTGAGTAGTTCGTAGTTTACGAACATCGTCGCTTGCCAGCCGGTGATCGCGGCGCCGGACGTTTGGTCGCCCCCTTCAATCTGGACCACCTTCTTGATCTTGCGGTCTCCCTCGTAGTGCCAGGGACGCCAGCCGAGGAATTTGCCGTTGAAGTTCGGCACCAGGATCGGCAACTCGTAGCCGAGCGGCGAAATCTCGTACTCGAAGTAGATCGGGTGCGCTTCGTCGGGCCAGAGGAAGAACTCCATCACGTCCTCGAACCAGAGGTCAGCGAAATCCTCGCGAATGGTGGCCGTGAGTTTGCGATCGTCCGCCCGCATGCGGATGTAGAGCCCCTTGTCCGAATAAAGCATCTTGAACTGCGTTTTGAGCGTGGCGTCGGTGTTCGCCCGGGCGGTAAGCGGGGTCCAAGCGACCTTGTCCCACGCGGCCTCGGAGTCTGCCGTCTCGATGTTGAAATCGTCCGTATGCGCGACGCGCACGGTCGGCCGCGCCGGCGCCGGTTCCGCGTCGCGTCCGAAGAGGATGCGTTCGGCGTTGCGGTGATAGATTTTCTCGAGCACTTCGTCCGGCAAATAGACGCCGTGGACCATCCAGAAGCCTTGCAGATGATGGCTGGCGGCGACGTCGAAGTATTCGTCGTCGGTTTCCAGGAAGCGGTAGTAGATGC
>JALHLM010000232.1 GCA_022844585.1 Pirellulales bacterium
AGCGAGGGGGAGTGGACGCTGGATTTCAGCGCGATGTGGCGCTGAGGTGGTGCGTCGTCTCCCCCTCGCTGGCGCTTCGGGTTGGTGTGATGGCTCCGGTGCGCCGTTGACCCGTTTGGAATTTCGTTCGTACAATAAGTGAATTCACCGCAACAGCTTACAACGGAGTGGATGCCCACCATGCCCGTTTGCTTTTTTGGTCGCCAGCGCTTCGTTCGAGCGCCGTGGTTGGTATTGCTCGTGTTGCTCTCGCTTGTTGCTCCGGCGGCGGCGCAGATCAATGCGTTAGACGCATTACTCGACGGCGGGCGCAGCGAACCGGGCGAGAAGCTGACGGTGAGCGCGCAGTTCGCGCCTGGGGCGAACGGTCAGCCGGCGACGCTGTTTGTCGTTGCGGAGTTGCAGCCCGGCTGGCATACGTACTCGATCACGCAGCCGAAAGGCGGGCCAATTCGCACCGCGATTAAGCTCAACGAATCGGGCGAATACAAGATTGCAGGTGATTTTGCGGTTGACCCCGCGGCGGAATCCCGATCCGAGCCGCTATTCGGGGGCATCAACGTCGAGGAACACCACGACAAGGTCGTGTGGTACGCGCCGATCACTTTCACGCCTGACGTCGATTTGAAGAACGTCGTCGTCAAAGGTTCCGTCCGCGCGCAGTTATGCGACGCAGGTAGTTGTTTGCCGCCGAAGAATTTTGCGTTCGAAGCGCGAATTGGCGACATGATCGCGGTGAGCGGTGCTCCTTCGGACGCGCAGGAGCCCAAGCCGCTGCGTTCCGCCGCGGCGCAAGCGCCGACCATTGAAGCGTTGCCCCCACAATTGGAAGAAACGCCGGACGATTATCGTGCGTCGGGCAGCCATGTCGTGTGGCGTGGGCGGATTGAACCGTCGATTGCCGCGCCTGGCGACGTCGTGAAGGTACATGTCACCGCCGTGCCGGTGGAGAGTTATCATCTCTACGCCTACGCGGCGAAAGATCCGCGCACGCCGCAAGCGAGTAAGCCGACGTTGGTGCTGTTGACCGATCACCCGGAATGGACGCTTGCCGGTCCGGGCGCGAGCGCCGAGCCGGTTGAGAAAGCGAGCGAGACGAGCGCTTCGCCGGAGAAGTACTATGAAGAGCCGATTGCCTGGACGTTTCAACTCACGGTGCCCGCCGACGCGCCGCTTGGCAAGCTGAGCCTGACCGGCATGGTCGGCTATCAGGCCTGCCTCGGCGGCGACAACGGCGTCTGCGATTTTCCGTTGGCGGCGCAGTTTAATGGCATGTTTGAGGTTGCTGCCGCCGCCGGAACAGACGTCGCCCCGTTGCGATTCACTAAGGGCCGTTCGTACACGGAAGTTGCCAAATTGGCGGACGGCGATAGCGAAGCGGAAACAGCGCCGCCTGCTCCGGCATCGCGGCAAGCACCGAGCGAAAGCGCTGTGCCGATGACGACGCTGGGCGAAGCCGCGAGCTTGCCGTTTTGGTCGGCGATTGGGTTCGGTTTCCTCGGCGGGTTGCTGTTGAACTTGATGCCGTGCGTGTTGCCGGTGATTGGGCTCAAGGTGCTGGCGTTCGTGCAACAGGCGGGCAAAGACCGCGGTCACGTGTTCGCACTGAATGCCGTCTATTCGCTGGGCATTCTCTCGGTGTTCGCGTTGCTGGCCGGTTTGGCGAGCCTGGCCGGCTTCGGCTGGGGACAGCAATTCAGCTACGCCAGCTTCAACATCGTGATGACGGCCGTGATCTTTGTCATGGCGTTGAGTTTTCTCGGCGTATGGGAAATCCCGATTCCTGGCTTCGTCGGCGGTAGCACCGCGAATTCGCTGGCGCGCAAGGAAGGCTGGTCCGGCACCTTCTTCAAGGGCGTGTTGACGACGATTCTCGCCACGCCTTGTAGCGGACCCGGGCTAGGAACCGCGCTCGCTTGGACGACCGGCAAACCGACGTTGCATGTATTCGGCGTGTTCCTCAGCATGGGCCTGGGGATGGCCAGTCCATACTTGCTGATCGGCGCGTTTCCGTCGCTGCTGCGGTTCCTGCCGAAGCCCGGCGCTTGGATGGATACGTTCAAGCACATCATGGGCTTCGTCCTGGTTGGCACCGTGGCGTACATGCTCACGTTGTTGAGCCCGCCGCTGGTGATTCCGACCGTGACGTTGCTGTTCGGCCTTTGGGCCGCTTGCTGGTGGATCGGCCGCGTGCCGTATACGGCGACGCTCGGTGAGAAGCTGAAGACCTGGGCGCAAGCCGCGGCGTTCTCGGCCGCGATCTTTATCGTGTCGTTCGTCGGCTGGGCGAAGTGGACGCCGGAAGTTGTGTCTTTCGTGGGCATCAAGGAACTGATGTTGGAGCGCGAGGACGAGGATTTTCGCTTGAAGCTCGCGCGAGACGGGGGTACTTTGGAGATTCGTCTCGTCGAAGACGCCAGCGCGGCGATTCCCTGGAATCCCTACACGGAGAAGACACTGGCGGAACTGACTTCGCAGGGCCGGCCGGTGATGATCGATTTCACCGCCGATTGGTGCCAGACCTGCAAAGCGATGGAGAAATTCGTTCTCAATACCACAGCCGTCCGTGAGAAGCTCAAAGAGCTGGGCGTGGTGCCGTTGCAGGCGGACATGTCCGAATTCCCGCCGGAGCCAAGTGAGTGGCTCAACAAATACGCCGGCACCGAGCAAATCCCCGTCGTGGCGATTTACGCCCCGGGGCAGACCACGCCCGCCAAGGTGTTCGTCGGCGGCTGCACGCAGTCGCAGGTGCTGGAGGAGTTGAACCGGCTGACGCCAGTGGAACAACGCACCGCGGCGCTGCCGCAGTAACGCCGATAGCCGCGCTATTCGCGATAAGCCCAGGGAAGGCCTACTTTAACCGTTTCCAATGGAACGGTTTACGGGGCCTTCCCTGGGCTTTTTCTGCATCAACTGTGCATTAAAGCCGTGTGGCCGGCTTTCGATGTTCCAATCCGAACGTCCACATCGAAACTTGACATCCCCCCCGGAAACGCATAAAACAGGGTTGATGTCAGCTCGTGGCGTTCGCGCCGCGCGGATCCTCCCCGTCCGTTCGTCCCGCCTTAGGAGGAGAAACCGATGCTCACGCTGTTCGGCAACCGCCGCCACCGTTTTTGCGATGGCGTTTCGCGACGTGAATTCATGCGGATCGGCGCGCTTGGCTTTGGCGCCAGCATGCTCACGCTGCCGGACATCCTGAGGGCGGAAACCGCGGCGGGCAAGCCGGCGCCTTCGTCCCACAAGGCCGTGATCAACGTGTTCCTCGGCGGCGGGCCGCCGCACCAGGACATGTGGGAAATCAAGACCGACGCCCCGTCAGAAATCCGCGGCGAGTTCAAGCCGATCGCCACGAACGTGCCCGGCATCGAGATTTGCGAAGTTTTCCCGCGCCTGGCCCAGATGATGGACAAGTGCGCGGTGATTCGCTCGGTCGTCGGCGCGGAGGACCGCCACGACGCCTATCAGTGCTACACCGGCTGGCGCTTTAACGAATTGCGCGTGCTCGGCGGACACCCGTCGATCGGGGCCGCGGTGTCGCGCCTGCAAGGTCCGGTCGATCTCTCCGTACCACCGTTTGTTGGCTTGGCCGCGAAGACGAGTCATGTTCCCTGGAGCGATACCGGGACACCGGGTTTCTTGAGCGGCGCGTATGGCGCGTTCAAGCCCGACGGGCCGGGCATGGCCAATATGCGGTTGGGCGAGATTCCGCTGGAGCGATTGAAAGATCGCCGCTCCCTCTTGGCCGGTTTCGATCGCCTGCGCCGCGACGCTGACGCCACGGGGCAAATGGCCGGGATGGACGCCTTTGGGCAACGCGCGCTCGACGTGCTGTCGTCGAGCAAACTGGTGGACGCCCTCGATCTTTCGAAAGAAGACCCGAAGATCGTCGAGCGCTACGGCGACGGCAAGCCTTACAACTATCAATACGACGGCGCGCCGACTTGCAATGATCACCTGTTGATCGCGCGGCGGTTGGTGCAGGCCGGCGTGCGCTGCGTGACGCTGAGTTACGGTCGCTGGGACAGCCACGGCGCGAACTTCGATCTCGTCCGCGATCACGGCGGCAAGCTCGACCAGGGGTTGAGCGCGCTGATTGAGGATCTCGAAGTCCACGGCATGTTGGACGACGTGACGGTGATCGCCTGGGGCGAATTCGGCCGCACGCCGCGGATCAACGCCCAGGCGGGGCGAGATCACTGGTCGCAAGTGAGCTGCGCCCTGATGGCGGGCGGCGGCATGAAAACCGGCCAGGCGATCGGCGAAACGAATCGCCTCGGCGAATACGCCAAGGTCCGCCCGGTGCATGTCCAGGAAATCCTGGCGACGCTTTACCACAACCTCGGCATCGACCCCACGACGACGACGATCGTCGACCCGACCGGCCGTCCGCAGTACCTGGTGGAACGCGGGCCGTTGGTGGAGTTGGTGTAGTAGGCATGATCAGCGCGTGGGATCAACCACACCAACCCGCAGCGCAAGCGAGGGGGAGTTGGCGTTGATTCTCAGCGCGATATGGCGCTGAAGTGGTGCGTCAACTCCCCCTCGCTTGCGCTTCGGGTTGGTGAAGATCCTTACCTCGCGTCGTTTTAGCGCGATTCCGCCACCAGGTACTCTTTCACGAAATCCTCGTCCAGCGTCACCCCGAGGCCGGGGCCTTCGGGGATGGTGATCCAGCCGTCGATGGCTTGGATTTTTTCGTGGGTCAGGTTGTGGCGCAGCGGCGAGTCTTCCACGCAGTCTTCATAGAGGAAGGCGTCTTTGCAGGTGCTGAGCCAGTGCAGGCTGGCGGCGCCGGTGATCGGGCTGGTGTAGCAGTGGTTGCAGAGCCGGGCGCCGAGTTCTTCGACGCGTTGGCGGATGTAGCTGGCGTCGGTGAAGCCGCAGCGGGAGAGATCGACCTGGTAGACGTCGAGGGCGTTGCGGTCGATGAGCTGCCGAAAACCGTCGCGGCCACATTCGGCTTCGCCGGCGGCGATCGGCACCGGCGAACGATCGCGCAGCCAGGCGTAACCGTCGTAGTTCGAGGGTTGCAGCGGTTCTTCGAGCCAACCGATGCCGAAATCGGCGAAGGCCTTCGCGCGTTGCAGCGCGGTACGCGTGTCGAAGACGAGTCCGGCGTCGATCAGCACGGTGCCGTCACCGACTCCTTCGCGGGCGCCGCGGACGAGGTCGATATCCAACTGCTCGGATTGTCCCATCGGCTCCCAACCGAACTTCACGGCCTGGTAGCCATAGTCGCGCCAGCGCTTGCCGATCTCGGCGGTTTCGCGGCCGTTCTTGCCGAAGAGTATCGATGCGTAGGCCTTGATGCGCGCGTGATGTCTGCCGCCGAGCAGGCAATGAATCGGCTGGCCGAACTTCTTGCCTTTCAAGTCCCAGAGCGCCATGTCGATGGCGCTCATCGCGGCGATGGTCACTGAGGTGCGGCCGTAGTACATCGTGGCGCGGTACATCTTCTGCCAAATGCGTTCGTGTTCCAGCGCATTTTCGCCAAGCAGAACATGCCGCAGCCCGCTGGCGATGTTGTGGCTGAACGGGGCGTCGATGATGGCCTTGACCACCTCCGGCGAGGCGTCGGCTTCGCCGATACCTTCCAGCCCATCGTCGGTGCGCACGCGCACCAGCACGGCGTCCTGGCTGCTGGCGGTCTTGGCTTCGACGTTCTTGACGCGAAGAATCTGGCAAACGATTTCAACAATACGCATGGGGCCTCGGCCGGCGAATGTGAGACGCTGGGGGTGGACGACGCAATTCAGCTTTTCACCACGGAGAGCACGGAGGACACGGAGGGAGGAACATTTTGAACCGCGGAGACGCTGAGACGCAGAGGAAGAACGAGGTGGAAGAGAGGGAGTTTGAAGTCCTCAGTGCTCCGTTTTCAGTGTTTCGATAGCTTCGCTCATCACTCATCCCAATCCTCTACGTCTCCGCTGTTCAAAACAAATCTTCACTCTCCGTGTCCTCCGTGCTCTCCGTGGTGAATAACTTGCGAGCACGGAGCTAGCATAGCGAACCTTGGTTCCGAGTTCCAAACCTTGGTCGCGTGGCTCACGGAAAGAAACCGGAGCTTCCGCCGGACCGAACGCGGCGGGTGGAAAGGAACGTCGCGCTAGCGGCCGCCGTGTGTGTCGGCTTGGCGGCCGGCACCCGCTTCGCGCGCGTCCAGGTCTCCCCCGGGAGGTCGCTCGATCGCCGCGGCTCCTGCACTTTTTGCCTTGGCCGACTAGCCTTCCCCCGTGACGGTCGTTGACGTGCGATGCCAACGGAATGGCGAGGCGCACTGCAACACAGAAAAACCGTCACAACCGGATCATCGGCGTACCAGTCGCCCAACTTGACTGAGCAACGGACGGTTGAAACTGCCTCCCTCTGCAAGGTGGTGAAACATTCGCCAGAAAGTGCAAAAAATCTACTGCAACTACTCTTTATGGGGGATTCGTGCTGCTATGATATCTAGGTAGAGGGAGCAGCTAACCCGCCAAATGTGGGACACGGCCATGGCGGTCGACCCAGTTTCACTTCCGATCGCGCGCGCGCGACCGAGCGCGGAAGCGCTGGTTGCGGAGAACCGCCAACTCCGGGCGCAGCTCGCCGCTCTGGAGAACCGCCTCGCCGCGGCGCAACGGACCGGTGCGCAGGCGTTATCCCTCAAAGTTGCATCGCACCCCTCGCTGGAGCACTTCCAGCAGGTGGTCCAGCATGCCCCAGTAGCGGTTTGGCAGATCCGGGCCGACGGCATCGTCACCCTCAGCGACGGCCAGGCGCTGGCGTCGCTGGGCATGGCGCCAGGACGTCTGGTCGGCCAGAACTTCTTCGAGGTCTATGCCAATGAGCCCACCATCGTTGAAGAAGCTAGGCGGGCGTTGGCTGGCGAGGAATTCGGCGGCATCGGCGAATACCTCGGCCGCACCTTCGATTTTTCGTATCGCCCGATTCGTGATGCAGACGGGCGCGTGCAGTTCGCGCTCGGCCTGGCTGTCGACATTACGGAGCGCGTGCAAGCGGAAGCCGCCCTCAAGAAGGTCCACGGCGAACTGGAACGACGCGTCGAACAGCGCACGCAGGAACTGTCCGAATCGAACGCGCAACTTGATCGCGAGGTCAAAGAACGCAAGCGTGCCGTGGGTGCGCTCGAGGAACGCAATCGCGTTTTGCAGTCGATTCTGGCGAGCATTGCCGACGGGGTCTGCGTTTGTGACATCGACGGGCGATTTATCGTGTTCAATCCCGCCGCGGCGCGGATTCTCGGACGTGGCCCGATTGCCGACCAGCCGGACGCCTGGACCGAACACTACGGGCTTTACCAGCCCGACGGCGAAACGCCGATCCCGGAGCGCGAGCTGCCCATGGTCCGCGCGTTGCGCGGCGAAGACGTCGTCGAAGAAGAGATTTTTGTCCTGCACGACGAGCTGTCGTCGCCCGTGTGGTTGAGCGTCAATGCCCAACCGGTACGCGATTCCGAGGGCAACATCACCGGCGCCGTGGCTGCGTTTCGTGATTTTACCGAAGCAAAGCAGTCACGCGACGCGCTCAACAACGAGCGGCGATTCCTGGAATACGCCCTGGCGGTCCATGAACGGGATCGCCAACTGATCGCCTATGAACTGCACGACGGCCTGGTGCAGGAGATTTCCGCTTCGCTGATGTATCTGGAAGCGCTCGCACTTCGACTGACGGGACTCGACGACAAATCACAGAACGATTTCGCGACGGTCGTGCAAATGCTGCGCGACGCGATGCAAGAGGCGCGGCTGGTGATCAGTGGCTTGCGCCCGCCGATCCTTGACGAGCAAGGCGTCGTGGCGGCGATCGAATACTTGATTCACGAACAGATGGGCTTTGGCGCTCCACCGATTGCGTTCACACACGACGTGTCGTGGAAGCGCCTGGATTCGTTGTTGGAAGCAATGCTGTTCCGCATTGTGCAGGAAGCGCTCACCAACTTGCGGACGCACGGCCAAGCCCAGAGCGGTGAAGTTACCTTACATGAAGTAAACGGACGTATTCGGCTGACCATCTCTGATGATGGCGTGGGCTTTGCGCCGTCCAAGGTTTCGGAAAATCGCTTCGGTTTGCAGGGAATTCGCAAACGCGTCGCGCTCTTGCGCGGGCGGGTTGATATCCATAGTGCGCCGGGGAAGGGTACACGGCTAACGATCGAGCTGCCCATCGAGCTCGGTCCGGCCACGGTTCGCAATCCATAAGGGGCCCACGATGAGCATTCGCATTCTGGTGACCGACGACCACGAACTGGTCCGCTCGGGAATTAAGGCGATGTTGGCGGGCACGGAGATCGAAGTCGCCGCCGAAGCGACGACGGGCACGGAGGCGATCGAGCGTTGCGCCGCCGAGACGTTCGACGTCGTGTTGCTCGATATCCGCATGCCCAATGGAGACGGCTTGCAGGCGCTGACGAAATTGCGCCAGGACCACCCGAATCTGCCCGTGCTGATGTTGACCGCGTTCGAGAATCCGACCTACGTGGCGCGCGCTTTGGCGCTGGGCGCGACGGGTTACATGCTGAAGGAAACGCCGCGAGAACAACTGCTGACCACGATTCGCAAAGCGGCTCGGGGTGAGGAATGCTGGTCGCGCGAAGAATTGCGGCGCGTCACCGGCGCGCTTTCCACGCCACGCATTTCCGGCGATCTGGACGTGCCGCTCACGCAACGGGAATCGGAAGTGCTGCGGCAACTGGCGTTCGGCCTGACGAACAAGGAAATCGCGCAGGCGCTGGGCATCAGTTACGAAACGGTGAAAGAACACGTGCAACACATTTTGCGCAAGATCGGCGTTTCGGATCGCACGCAAGCGGCCGTTTGGGCGGTGCGCAAGGGGCTGGTGTAATAGTCTTGCACTGCACTATAGAGCCGGAAGCTTCAGCGCCTGGAGCGCAGACAAGAAGTTGCTTTTCTCCGGCGCACTCCGGGCGCTGACGCTTCCGGCTCCAAGTTGCGCGGGTCGATTCGCTTTTTAAGCGCTCGGCGCCATCGCGGTTTTCATCGATCGCAGGGGTTCTGATTTGCCGAGT
>JALHLM010000233.1 GCA_022844585.1 Pirellulales bacterium
CCTCTGGAGAAAGCGACTTGCTAACGCCGATCACCGTTCCGGGCGACGAATCCGTGCCCGCTGATGACCACTGGTTCGAATCCAGGAGACCAGAGCCATGTTCCCGTCGCTCCGACAATCGTTGGCCTGGGTTCGGGCTCGATGGCACGCCGATTTGGAGTTTCAACATTCCGGCCAGCAACGCGCGCTCGGCGAACGACTGGACCAGCTCCTCGCCAAGCTCGAAGCCGAGGCGTGCCGTCTCGACCAATTTGAAGGTCGACTGACTGGGCTAAAGACGCTGGTTGGGGCGACGTCGCAGAATGTGGCCGCCAGCCTGGCAACACTGGAAGGGGCCGAACCGCGTCTTCGTTCAGCGTTAACCAAGGTTGAACAAGGCCTTTACGACATCCACGCCCGACTCGGCGATCGCATAGCGACGGTCAGCGCACAATCTGACAACTTGACGCACTCTCTGGGCGCGCAGCACGAAGCGGTCCGGCAAACCCTCGAAAGCTTGACGGGCCTGCGGGAGGAGCTTCAAGGCGAACGGCAACGCCGGCTCGAATGGGAAGCGCGTTGGGAAGCATCGCAACTCCAGGAACGCGCCGCGGCCGAATCGCGCGAACGGCGGCGCGATCAGGAGTTAAGCGAGGTCGCCCAGCGCGAAGAACCGCTTTTGCAGGCGTGTCGGGCGGAACAGGCTGCGGAAGCAAAGCGCGAGGAGCTTGCCGCCGAGGCGCGTCGGAGCCAGCAGGCCATCAAGGCTAGCCGGAGAAAGTTGACATCAAAGGATCGTGCCGCGATCGAAAATCAGGGGGTCTTCGTCGTCGGCAGCGCCCGTTCCGCGACCACGATTCTCTGTGATTGCCTGAACTTGTCGCGAGAAGTCTATTTGCTGCAGGAAGCGTATTTCTTCTGCAATGATCGGACGGCCCAAAACGTCGGCTGGGAGAATCACGACTTTGCCGCCACATTCAACGCCCGGCATGTCTGGAACGGCAACCTGCGCGACAAGGGCACATTTATTCCCACTGCCGCGACGCCGGACCGCACTCCGTTGGAATTCTTGAACCGCATTCGCGGCAAGTACCGCTATCTGGGCGAAAAAGTTGCTTTCGGACCGCAGCCGAACGAATCAGGCGAGAACTGGGAGAACGACTTTTTGGATTACCAGGCGCGGCACTTTTATCATTCTCAATACTTCATCACGGTTCGGGCGCCGGACGAGGCCGTCTGGTCGATGCACAAGCTTTTTCCGGATCGCCCGATCCCCGTGTTGTTCGAGTGCTGGCTGCGGTCGTTGCGCGTCTCGTTGGAGCTTTACCTGGCGTTTCCCCACACGCATCTGATTCTTTCGGAATGGGTGGACGCGAGAACGGTTCGGCGAGTCGGCGACATCCTGCGAACGGAAATCCCATTGCCCGCGGGCTGGGTCGGACGCGATTACCAGACGTCGGCCATGGACGCTGACATGCTCGTACCGGTCTTGCAACCCTATCGCGATTGGTGCGAGGAGTGTGGCGAACTCTACAACATCCTGCGCCAGGAGTTTCATCGCGAAAGCCTCCGATTTGAATCGAATGGGCATCCGCGAGACCTGGTTAAGCTGCTGCGCGAGCGGGCTACGGCGTTGCTCGAAATCGTGATGCGTCCGGCCCAGCCGCGAGCCAGCGCTGCGTAAGTCTGGCGCATGGCAAACTGTCGATACGGCCGCTACTTGCCGGACGGTTGTCGCTGGACGCGTGATCCGTGTTACGGCGATTGATTCCTCGACGACCCGATGCGCCGCGAGTTTGCTGAACTAGGCCGCACGCACAACCGAAAGCGACGTCGACCCTGTGCGCGATGACACCAGAGGTTCCAAAACCTCGTCCATCCGTTGTCCATATCCCAACGGCCCGAAATGCTTCAGCACGTAGGCCGTGGACTTCTGAGCGTACGATTCACGAAGTACGCGCGATTGGCAAAGCTCCGCGATCGCCTCGGCGACGAGCGATGGAGCGCCATCGAAATCGAACGTCACCACCTGTTCTTCGCAATTGGGGATACCGCGGACGCCGCAAGGCGTGGTGACGACCGGCTTTCCATGAGCCATCGCTTCCAAGGTCTTAATCGACGTTCCCGTGCCTGAAAAGAGCGGCACGATCACGACCTTCGTACGGCGATAGACGTCGTCCAGGTCTTCGACCTGGCCAAGCATCGTCACCGCGGGATCACGGAAATCCAGTTGTTCGCAAACGGAGCCGACGATTGCCCACCGCATCCCACGAGATCTCAAACGTGGGGCGAAGACTTGCTCATAGAATCGCCTGGCGCCTTCCACGTTAGGGCCATGGTTGCTGCCCACGAAGACCAGGTCGTATTGAACTCCCGATGCGTGTTCGTATCCGCCGAGCGCATCCGAGACGTCCATGCCGCGCGGCATGTAATGCGAGTTGGTCACGCCGCGCTGCTCCGCGAACGCGGCCTCTTCCTCATTGATCATCAAGACGGCGTCGAACATCTGGTACAGAGCGAACTCCACGCCCAAGTGGTGCTCGAGTAGCGCCGCCGACGGGCGCTGTCGGAGAAACTGTCGGGAGATGATGTCCAGCGATTCCAGCACGCGTGACGCACCGCGCGGCACGGCCTCCAGCAAAGGCGCGGAAAAAGCGTAATTGAGAAACACGAGGTCTGTCGGACGGCTCAGCACGTCACGGAACTCGGGGACTTCGGCAATCGCCGCATGAGCCGCGAGAAATCGCCCGAAATCCCACACCTCGTAGTTGCGCTGTACCGCCGCACTGCGTTCCGGCGGAAAAACATGTACGTCCTCGACCCAACTATAATGATCTTCGAACGCTGCTTGCGCTTCGGCCGTACCATTTCCCAGTACAATCACGCGCGGGCGGTACCCGCGAGCGCGAAAATACGACAGGTGACGATCCGCCACCACCGCGGCGCCGGATCGAATCGGGTGGAAAAAACCCCAAGGGTAGTAGTACGTGATGTGCATCGCGGCTCCCAGTTATGCGGCGCTCAAGGCAGCCGGTACGGGTTCAAGCTCGGTAGCTCCGATCGCGGCGACCAGCGCGGCAGGCGAGTGCCGCTTCAACCATTCGCGTCGATGTGTTTCGGCCGCCGAGCGGTATCTGGCATAGTGATCGACCACGTGGCAGACGGCCGACACGAACGACTCGAAATCTTGGAAGGTTGCACCGGCGCCGGGAGCAAGTTGCGACGACATCCAACTGTCCGCGGGCACCACCGCGGGACGTCCCGCGGCGATCGCTTCCGCCAAAGTGCCGCTGCTCGCCGCCCGATATCGATTACGCTCGTATGGCAACAACACGATGTCGGCCTTGGACGCCAATTCGTAGTATTTTTCCGGAGACAACGGGCCCTTTTCGCCCACCAACTCCACTTGGGAGAGCGGAAACTGCTTCAGCCGCGTCATCGCTGGACCGCTGAGCGGATTGTAAGCTGGCGTTCCCAACGTGGCTTGCAGCAAGAACCTCACGCGCCTTGGTTGCAAGTAATCGGCCGTCATCCGCTCGATCAAGTCGGGGAGCCAATGAAAGCCCTTTTCATCGCGCGCATCGCCCAAAAAGACGAGCGTCAATGGACCTGACTGTGCCGTCGAACGTGAACTGATAAGCTCCGCGCGGAACGGGATCGGAAACACACCGAAGTTTTGTTTGGTAAGCAATTCGTATTCCGCGCGCAGCTCCTCGGTATCCGTATATAAACGGATCCGTTGGGAGCGATCGGCGGCCGGATGAAGCTGAAACACGCCCCGCTGCAAGCGGAGCGATTCGGACGCTTCGACGGCTTCCTCGGAAGGGTCGCCGCAAAACAACGGATGCCGGAACTCGAGATGAAACGAAGGCGAGCGTTCCCGGCCCAGCCGCGACGTAAACCAGTCGACGGCGAGCAGTTCGCGGAAGTGCGCGGTGCCCAACAGCACGTGGTCGCGCGGGCCGATGTCCGCCATCGCCGTCAGCCGCTCTAAATCGCGCAGGAACAACTGCGCATGATCGAACTCCTTTCGGATGCCCAGTTCGGTCAGGCGTTGCCGAGCAGCTGTCATCAGTTGCCGCGTGGCGGGGTCAGGAGACAGTTCCTCGCGCGCTCGTTTTTCGACCGGCCTGCTGCCATTGGTGTCGCCGCGATCACGCGTCAACACCTCGGTCAATCGCTCTTCCAAGCGCGGGTAAAATCGCGGCTGGAGGATTCGTGGAATGGTCAGTAGTAGAGGCGTTGTCATGACTGACGCGAATCGCCTGAGCAGCAAATCGACGTACGGCGGGACAAGATAAAACTGGACGCGTTCGCCACACCAGGCGACACGTTGAGCGACGCGAATCGCACGCCGAAGTTGGTGCAGCCCTCCGCAAGCGCCGTGGGCGATCCGGTGACGCCAACCGTTACTGAGACCAGCGGAATGTCCGTCGTCCAGCGTGGCTTCCGACGTCGAGTGTACTTCCACCGGCGGCAAGTCGAAGCGGTCGGCAATCCAGGTGATCAGCGCGGCGCGTCCTGCTTGCACATCTTCAAAACTCGTGAAGGCGCGATCGTAAGGAGATGTTACGGCGCCGGCCACGTCGGGGGCCGCGGCCGGGGGCTCAACCATCCAGTGATCGGTCGTAAACAAAGGAAACACCGACAACCAGGGCGGCAGCATATCCATCCGGCAAGTCGCGTGCGTTGCCAAAATGGGTGTCCAGCCGTTTGCTCGGGCCGCTTCCGCCAGCGAGATGGACGTCTCGAAATAATGACCGCGATGGTCTTTCAAGCCGTTATTCAAAATCACCAACTTGCGTTTCACGGCTGGCTCCGTCACCCGATTTCCGAGCATCAACCTCAACAGGAATCGCCGAACCTACTTCCTTCTGCCCGCTACCCCACATTCCCATAGCGGCTGTTTCGCAGCATTTCATAGCCCTTGCGCAACTCCGTGATGCCCATGTCCAACGAATGGGCCGGACGGAAACCGGTGCGTTCGATTTTCGCGTTGGACACGATGTAGTCGCGCTTGTCCGGATCTTCGCCGACCGGGGCCTCGAGATAGACGAAGTTCGGCAGGTGTTCCTTGATCTTCGCGCAGAGTTCGAGCTTCGAGAGATTCGCGTCGCTCAGGCCTACGTTGTACGGCTCGCCCTGCATGGCGTGGTAGTTGTCGATCGCGTGCAGGAACGCCCGCGCGACGTCGCGGACGTGGATGTAGTTGCGTTTGGCGTTCCCCTCGAACACCACGACGGTCCGGTCGTTCACGGCGCGATAGACGAAGTCGTTGACCAGCAGATCAATCCGCATCCGCGGCGACATGCCGAACACGGTCGCCAGCCGGAAGGTGATCGTATCGCCCACTTCCAGCACGGCCGCCTCGGCCTCGACCTTCGTCACGCCGTACAGTGAAATCGGCCGCAACGGGCTCTCTTCCGTGCAGTGCTTGCCCTTCTCGCCGATCCCGTAACCGGAGTTGGTCGTCGGGTAGATCACGCGCTGCCGGGGCGAACGTAGTGACAGCAGCAATTTGATAGCGTCGAGGTTCAGCGACCGCGCATTCGTCTGGTCGGCCTGACAGGCCGGCGCGCCGACGAGCGCTGCGAGCGGGATCACGATGTCGGCGTGCCGCAGACCGCGCCGCAGCACGTCAGGGTCCCGGGCGTCGCCGCGAATCACGCTGAACCGGGGATTCGCGCAACAGGCCAGGAGCGAGTCCTGCTGGAAGGTGAAATTGTCGAGCACCGTGACGTGAAAGCCACGGTCCAACAAGGCAGGCGCGAGCACCGAACCGAGGTAACCGGCGCCGCCGGTGAGCAGGACGTTTGCGGTCATAGCGTGCCGTGCGTCTCGCGATGTGAATGGGGGAACCGGTCCGCGCCGGGCAGTGCGCCGCCGCAGAGATTGAATTGCGGCGGGGATCATAGAAGATCGCCCCGCACGGCTCAAGACGAAGCCAGCACGTTTCGCTGGCCTCCTGTAGCCGAGGTCTGTGACCTCGGTAGAGCGGCAATCAACGATTTTCGCCGAAAGTCCGAGGTGACAGACCTCGGCTACAGAAGAATGATTCTGAACCCAGAAGAAAACGACCTGGCAAGGCGGGAGGCTCAACCCAGCGGTGCAAATGCGGCGCGCATGTCGCCCAAATGTCTGGGGCAAGCGACCCGGGGATCCTCGTCCTCTTCGAATTCGAGGACGATATACCCGCGGTAGCCCACGTCGGCGAGCATTTTCGCCAACCGCGCGTAGTCGGCCTGCGTTTTGGCCCCGCCGCTGGGTTGCATCATGACTTTTACCTGCACATTTACGGCGTACGGCGCCAGCTTCGCCAGATCGCCATAGGGATCGGCGGTGCGGAAATTACCCGTATCCAAATTCACGCCGAACCAGGGGCTTTGCACGTCATGCACGAGCTTCAGCATGCCGTCGGCCGTTTCGGTGAGTCCGCCGTGGTTCTCCAAGGCGAGCATCACGCCGTGTTCACCGGCGACCGCACAGCACTCCTCGATACCCGCCACGGCCAGGCGATGCGCCGCTTCGACCGACTGATTTTCCTTCGCATTACCCGAAAAGATGCGAATCACCGGGGCGTCGAGCGCCGCGGCGTGGCCGATCCATTGCTTCACGCCGTTGATTTCTTGGTCGCGCGCCACTCCCGGCGGATGGCAAAAGTCGTTGCCGACGGCGGTGCCGGAGACGTCCAAGCCGAGTTCAAATGCCAGCCGCTTCAGCTTGGCCAGGTACTCGTTCGACGGTTCCGGCGGAAAGTAGTACGAAGTGAGTTCCGTCCCCTCGAGCCCCATCGTGGCGCAATCGCGGATGAAATCCTCCAGCGTCAGCTTCGGCGAGTCGCCGGTCAGCAGATCGCGATAGCTGTACGCGGCCAGGCTGAACTTGAACTTCGCGCCGCCCGCTCGCTCGAGCGGTTCGATTGCGGAAGCGATCCGTTGCAACCGCGCCGGCAGCGCCGCCCCGACCGCTAACAGTGCCGCGTTACGAAGCCAACGTCGCCGAGAAGAAGTGCCAAGCATGGGTGCGCCTCAATGCGGAAACAAAGAAGTCCGAACGGAACGGCCCCACAATTCTGATCGACCGATCGGCCCGCCGCAACAACCGACTGACGTTAACCGCGCCACGCGAGCCACGCCAACACCGCGAGCCAAGTCGCCAAGGAGATACCGCTAATCCACAGCCACAGCGGACGCGCGATCGGTGCCCGAGGACGATTCAGTGTTTCCGCCGCATCCTCAGCGCTGTCCCGCGCCGCGGAGTGTGGCTGGCGACGGGCGTTTCGGGGCGCGCGGTCGGACTTCATGCGTCGAGGCTATTCCGGCATCGTGATCTTGAACTGACCGTGCAGGTCTTCGTTGAAATCGAAGACGTTGTCGAAATCTTCGCGGCGATCGTCCGGCGTTTTGCACATCTGGCCGATGCGAATCAGATTAAACACGATCTCGCCGAAGTCGCCGGTCTCATGAATGCCCCAGTTATTGAGGACGCACTTCGCCATGTAGCCGAACTGCTCCATGGCGTAGTGGCGAATCGCCTCGCATAGTTCTTGGCCGGTCAGGTGGCGGTCGCCGACCTTCGGACGTTCCTCGGCTTCGGCCTCTTCGTCGAACGGCGTCGGCTCCGTCGGCTTCGCGTGCCCCATGCCCAGGTTTGTCTGCGCGTACTCCAGCGCCTCGGTGACGAAGCGGTAGGCCGCCGGCGGAAACCGCGGGTCGTCCCGCAACAGTTGAGCGAAGCGTTCGGCGCGTTCAGCGGGGTCAGTCATGGCGATAGGAGTCTTGGTTCTGCGAGTGGCCATTCATGCCTGCGATTCGAACATCGTGGTCATTTGTTACTCGACTTGCTCAACACGGTGAGCACTTCGGAGGCCGGAATCATCACCCGGCGGCGATCCTCCGTCTCGATCAGCAATTGCCCCGCGAGGATTTCCTGAGCCAGCACCCGCGCCCGTCCTTTGGCGGTGATGATATCGACGCCCACCGGCGGCAATTCTTTCTGCAATTCCTCGTACACGTCGTATTCATAACGCAGGCAGCATTTCAGACGACCGCAGCGCCCGGAAATCTTGGTCGGGTCGAGCGTGGCTTTTTGCAGCTTCGCCATCTTCATGCTGACCGGCGGCATTTCGGACAAATGCGTGTTGCAGCAGACCGGTTTGCCGCAGTCGCCGTAGTCCGCCAGCAGCTTAGCTTCGTCGCGCACGCCGATCTGGCGCATCTCAATTCGCGTCTGAAACTCCGACGCCAGCTTTTTCACCAGTTCGCGGAAATCGACCCGGATTTCGGACAGGTAATAAACGACAACCCGTTCGCCCCCCAGGATGTGCTCGACGTCGATCAGCCGCATATCCAGCTGCATCTCGGCGATGACCCGTTCGCAGATGGCGAACTCGTTGCGTTCCTGGGCGTGCATTTGCTCCAGGTCGCGCTCATCGTCGGCGCTCATCGTCCGTAACAACTGCCCGCGCTTTGGATCTTGGATATGCTCCACGGCTTCGTCCGTCGCCTCGCACAGTACGACGCCAGCTTCCAGGCCACGGTCGGAGCGCACCACCACCCGGGCGTCGCGCAAATAGTGCTCCCCTTCGCGGGAGGTGAAGACCCCCAACGAGCGCATCACCCCACAGCGAACCACATATTTGGGCATAACAGCGGGCTGGGAAGGAGAACGACAGGAACGCTCGGGGCCGCGCGACGCAAGAGGCAGGGGCGTCGCCGGACTCCCAAGGTGGGACCTGCGGTTGAATATAGTCGGCGCGTCCGAAACGCGAAAGGACGGTCCGCCACGCGAGTCCGCCCGTTGATCAAGCCTCGTCGCAACGCCGCGTGAACCCTTGCCGCCAGCCGCGCTTGGGTTTACGCTGATCCATGCAAGATGGGGTGATGACGTACCGTCGAGAGATTGGGGGAATGACAATGCTGCGAAGTTCGGTCAATCGGGGTCTCGGTTTGCGCGGAATGGCGGCGTTTGCGCTGCTGTCGCTGATTTTCTTGCCCGGTTGCGGCGGCGGCCCCGTCGATC
>JALHLM010000234.1:0-4354 GCA_022844585.1 Pirellulales bacterium
GGGGCGCAAGGCGTGATCGTCCGCGGCGACGGCTCCGGGCGCGTCGATCGCGTCGTGGCGGTACTCAACGCCTGTCGTCAGGCCGGCATCGACGACCTTGGGATTTCGGTGCGGATCGGAGAGTCGTTGCGGCGGTAACTGTGCCGCCGGCGGAATATGGCATACCCGCCCCTCATCGCCGTCTTCGCCTGGCCCCAAGTGGTCTGCGGCGTGATTTGGTCGGGGCTGGCGATTCTCACCGTGGCCCTGCCGCTCGTGTTGCGCTCACGGTGGGGATCCGCGGAGCCGCTGCGCCGTTGTATCGTGCTGTCTGTTTGGGCGCATGTACTGCTCGCCGCGATGGCCACGACGGTCCCGGTCGTTCGCTCGCTCGGCCCGCCGGGACCCGGCGGCGACGGCACGATGCGTGTCACGATGCTCAGCGACGCGGAAATGGCCCTGCTCGAAGGGACCGACGAAGTCCCGGTCGAAAACCTCGTCGAGCCGATCGCGGAAACGCCGCCGCCCGACGTTCAACCGGTGGAAGCGCCGCCTGTCGAGCCAATCGTAAGCGAGACGGTCGAAGTACCGGAACCGCCAGCCGCCGAACCTCCGTCGGAAGCGTCGCCCGAGCAGATCGCCGCTGCGCCGAGCGATGTTACCCCAGCGCCGCCTACGACGTTCTCGGAGCCGATCGCGGAATCAATCTTCGTGCCGGTGCAAACGCCGGAAGAGGCGGCCGCCATTTTTGGCGATGACAAGCTAGTGGAGGTCGCTCCGCCGCAGATCCAGCAGCCGGATTCCAACCCATCGGCAAATCCCACGACGCAATCGGCGCTGCCGCAGGAATACCAGTGGCGGCGATCGGGCGATAAACAGGCGATCGTCTCCGCGGGCGGCGGGTCAGCCGACACCGAAGCCGCGGTGCAAGCGTCGTTGGCCTGGCTCGCGAAAGTGCAAACCCGGGATGGCCGCTGGGACGCCGATCAACATGGCGCGGGGCACGGGCCCGGCCAAGACGCCACGCGCGTCGGCGCCGGCATCGAGGCCGATACCGGCGTCACCGGCCTGGCACTGCTGGCGTTCCTGGCCTCCGGCCATACGCACCAGGAAGGTCCATATCGCGAAGTCGTCCGTCGCGGGCTGCGATTCTTGATGAGCTCGCAGGCCGAAAACGGCAATCTTTCCGGCAAGGCTGACGTCTTTGCCAGCATGTATTGCCATGGCATGGCCGGCGTCGCACTCGCCGAAGCCTATGGCATGACCGCCGACGAGGAGTTGCGCCGCCCCGTCGAACGTGCCGTGATGTACACACTCGCGGCGCAACATCCCAGCACCGGCGGTTGGCGCTATCGTCCCGGCGACTTGGGCGACACCAGCCAACTTGGCTGGCAGTTGATGTTGCTGCGCAGCGCGCGGATCGCGGGACTGCGCGTGCCGAACGATCCCTTTGTCGGCGCCGGCGTGTTTCTCAAGCACGTCAGCTCCGGGCAACATGGCGGTTTGGCCTCGTATCGCTTCAGCGAACCGGTGAGCAGCCCCATGACGGCCGAGGCGCTCGCCTGCCGGCAGTTCCTGGGGCTGGTCGGCGAAACCCCGGTCGCCGCCGAGGCCGCCGAACGGCTCATGAACGATCTGCCTGGCAAGTCCGCCGACAACTACTACTACTGGTATTACGGCACGCTGGCGATGCATCAACTCGGGGGGCATTCCTGGGAGACTTGGAACCGCGCCCTGCAAACGCGTCTCTTGGCCGGCCAGACCACCTCGGGCCCCTTCGCCGGCAGTTGGAGCCCCGACGCCGTCTGGGGCGGCCACGGCGGCCGCATCTACAGCACGGCGCTGGCCACGTTGAGCCTGGAGGTCTACTACCGCTACCTCCCGATGGTCGACGAAACCGCCGCGAAGTCGCGCCGGGTGAAGTAACCGGCGATTGAAATCGGGCCAGGCGGTTCGGGATAATAGCGCCGCCAATCGCCCGGTCCGCGCCGTTGGCCTAACTTCTCAGCGTCGATCTTGGTCGATCTCGCCAATGCCGGTATGCTCTGCCTCGCAGCACGAGGCTGCCTACTCACCGCTGGCAGGGAAGCCAACCATGCGTAACGAAGCGTCGGAACATTTGCTCGACGTGTTTGATCGCCTCGGACGCCCGCGAATGCTCGTCGTGGGGGATCTGATTCTCGACCGCTATACCTGGGGCAACGCCGAGCGCGTCAGCCAGGAGGCCCCGGTGATCTTGCTGCGCGCCGATCGCCGCGAGCAGCGTCTCGGCGGCGCGGCGAACGTCTGCCAGATGCTCCGCGGGCTGGAGGCGGAGGTCTCGTGTGTCGGCGTCGTCGGCGACGACAACGCCGGTCGCCAATTGCGCGAATTGCTGGCCGCAGCCGGCATCGACGTGGCGGGCCTGGTCATCGATCCCGAACGCCCGACCACGGAAAAAGAACGTTTCATCGGCCGCGCTGCGAATCGCCACGGCCACCAGATTCTTCGCGTCGATACAGAAGAACGCGCCGCCATTGAGGGGCGCGTGGAACGCGCTTTGATCGAACAGTTGGAACGTCTTTGCGAAGCGGACGCCTCGCGTTGGTCGTCCGACGAGCAGGACTACACACTGGCCGACGAGTTGCCGTCGTATCCGGATTTCCCACCATCGACGCCGTCGGAGTCGTATCGCGAAACGATTGTGCCAATCACCAGCGATTGGCGCAACGCGTTGGCGACGCAATCGGTGATCGCCGAACATGGCGATGCCACGCGGCAGCATGAAGACACGTTAGATCGCCCGTTCGATGCGATTCTGGTTTCCGATTACGACAAAGGCGTCTGCACGCCAGCGGTGATGCGCGCCGTAACGGCGCTCGGCCGCAAGTTGGGTGTACCGGTCGTGGTTGATCCGGGTCGCGGCGTGGATTGGTCGAAGTATCGTGGCGCCACGGCGATCAAAGCGAACCGCGTCGAAGCGGAACTGGCCGTCGGACGCAAATTTCAACTCCGCGCGGCCAAGCACGGCGAGCATGGGCCACTGCAACTCGAAGACCCGTTCGACGCGGGCGTTTGGCTCTGCCGTGAATTGGAACTCGGCCTCGTGGTAATCACGCTCGACCGCGACGGCGCGGTGCTCGTCGAATCGAACGCCCACGGCCGGCCAGGCCGCCGCGCTGATGATTTTTTCCGCGAACATTTTGCCACGCGCGCGCGCGATGTCTACGACATCACCGGCGCGGGCGACATGGTGCTGGCGATGATCGGCGTGGCGCTCGCCGCGAACGTCTCGTCCGCGGATGCTGTGCGGCTGGGCAACGTGGCTGGCGGATTGGAAGTAGAAAAAGAGGGCGTGGTCGTGATTCCCCGCGCGGAGATTCGTCAGGATCTGCTCGTCGAACTCGGCGCGCGACCGGCGGAGACGGGCAAGATTCTGCCGCTCGACCGGCTGGCGACCCAGATCGCCGAACATCGCGCTGCTGGCCAACGCGTCGTGTTCACGAACGGTTGCTTCGACTTGCTGCACGTGGGGCACATCACGTCGCTGGAAGAAGCCGCGGCGCAAGGCGACATCCTGGTCGTCGCCGTGAACAGCGACAGCAGTGTGCGGAAGTTGAAGGGCTCGGGTCGTCCGCTGATCGCCGAGCAAGATCGCGCGCGCATGCTGGCGGCGCTGAGCGTGGTCGATTACGTGCTGATCTTCCATGAAGACACGCCGCTACAGGCGATCCGCAGACTGCGCCCACAGGTGCTCGTCAAAGGCGGCACGTACGCCCCGGGCCAAGTCGTCGGCCAGGAATTCGTCGAATCCTACGGCGGCCGGCTTTACTTGTCGCGCATGGTCGACGGCATCTCCACGACGAACCTCGTCAACACCATCCACGGCCTGAACGGCCCGCACTATCTGCGCCGCGGCATCGCGGGACTTTCGCGCGACGAGTTGGATATTACGAAAGACTAGGGGGAATGACGAATGTCGAAATCCGAATGACGAATCAAATCCGAATGCTTAAATGTCGAATGGTTGGCACGTGAAGTAACTCCTGCATTCGACATTCAGTCATTCGAGCTTCATTCGTCATTCGGATTTCGTCATTCGACATTCCCACTCGGCCGCGGTTCAATCAACATCCCCTCTCGCCTACCTGCCATGAACATCGCCGTATTCTTGCCGAACTGGGTGGGCGACGTCGTGATGGCTACGCCGGCGCTGCGGGCGCTACGGAATCACTTCGCCGACGCGCATCTGATCGGCGTGTTGCGGCCTTATGTGGCGGATGTGTTGGCTGGAACGCAGTTTCTTGACGAGCAGTTGTTTTATGATCCTCATGCTCGGGAACGCGCGCTGGGGAGTTGGTCGCTGGTGCGCCGGCTGCGTTCGCGCCGTCCGGAT
>JALHLM010000234.1:4364-8997 GCA_022844585.1 Pirellulales bacterium
GCTGACGAATTCGCTGCGGACCGGGATGCTCGCCTGGGCGTCTGGCGCGAAGCGGCGGATTGGCTACGCGCGCTATGGCCGCGGTCCGTTGTTGACTGATAAGTTGTACCACCGTTACGAAGATGGCAAATACGTTCCCAGCCCCGTGCTGGACGACTATCTACGTCTCACGTCCGCGGCTGGTTGCCCCGCTGAATCGCCGCGGATGGAACTTTCCACAACCCTCGACGACGAGCGTGCAGCCGTGGCCGTTTGGCGCCGGCTTGCGCTGCCCGAGGGAAACCGCGTCGTCGTATTCAACTCCGGCGGCGCGTTCGGTGCGGCGAAACTCTGGCCGACCGAATACTTCGCTGAATTGGCGTCGCGCGTGGCCAGCGACTTGGGCTACCACGTGCTTGTCGTCTGCGGTCCCAGCGAGCGCAGAGTGGCGGCGTCGATCGTCGAACAGTCTGCCCATCCGCGGGTGAAGAGTTTGGCGGAGGAGCCACTTTCGATCGGCTTGACGAAGGCCTGTATTCGTCGCAGCCGGTTGATGGTCAGCACCGATAGCGGTCCGCGCCATTTCGCGGCGGCGTTCGATGTGCCGGTGATCAGCCTGTTCGGCCCGACGCATATTGCCTGGAGCGAGAACCACTACGCGCGGAGCGTCCATTTGCAGCAAGACGTCCCCTGCGGACCGTGCCAGGAACGCGTCTGCCCGTTGCGGAAACACTACTGCATGCGCGAACTCACCGTCGACCGCGTCTATGCGGCGGTCGCGGCGCAACTGACCGAGGCACGCCCCGCGAAGGCGGCATAGTAGTTCGGTGTGATCGAACGGTGTCGCCCCGTTGGGGCTCAATGCCAATTCTTGGTATCATTTTTCAGGGGTTTGCACCCCTGGCTATTGTCTGACGCCCCTATCGGGGCTGAGGAAAAGGCTATCCTGCATCGCTTGAATGTTTGAATTGCTCGCGTACGCTCATCGCTTGTAGCTTCCCAATCACTCGCTCACTCTCGTTGTTCGCTTACGGACATCGCCATGCCCACGCATATTGCTTCGCCGAAGGTCATTGCCGCCGCTGGGAATAAGCCGAAGACGATTGCCGAATTCATCGGGCAGGTGAATTCCTCCACGTCCGCGGTCAGCATCGCGCAGATGAAAAGCCCGCCGGGCTGGGAAGAGCCGGGACAGCGGCCGGATTTCGACGAATACACGGTGGTGTTGCGCGGCATGTTGCGCGTCGAGCACGAGCAAGGCCTGATTGACGTGGAAGCCGGGCAAGCCGTCATCACAAATCGCGGCGAATGGGTCCGCTATAGCTCGCCCGGCGCCGAAGGGGCGGAGTACATCGCCGTGTGCCTGCCGGCGTTCAGTCCCGACACGGTCCATCGTGACGCCTAGTTTTCATTCATAGTCGCCTTTCGCTCCGCGAAAGGGCAGTTCCTTTCGCGGAGCGAAAGGAGACAATGGCGGCAGCACAGGAGACTGCCCGAATGTCGACGCCGTTGCCGCAACTTGCGCCGCGTGATCCGGAATCCCACAAAGGGGATTTTGGTCGCTTGCTGTTGATCGGGGGCTCGCGCGGCATGAGCGGCGCGATTGCCTTGGCCGGCTTGGCGGCGGTTCGCTCCGGCGCAGGACTGGTGCGGTTGGCGACGCCGGACGTTTGTCTCGACGCCGTCGCCACGCAGTTTCCGGCCTACATGACGTTAGCGCTCCCGAGCGATCGCCACGGCCGGATTTCGCGCCGCGCTTGGGACGAACTACATCGTGCGATCGAACAAGCGACCGTCGTTGCCGTCGGTCCCGGTTTGGGTAGGTCGCTGGGTCTCGATTGGCTGGTGGATCGGCTCTATCGCGAGGTGGCGTGGCCGATGGTGGTCGACGCCGACGCCTTAAATGCCCTCGCGGAACGTAGAACGCCGCTCGCCAAGCACGCCGGCCCGCGGATTCTTACGCCGCACCCCGGCGAGTTCCGTCGTTTGGTACCCAATGCATCCGATGAACGTGCCGAGCAGGAATCGGAAGCCATCGAACTGGCTGGGTCGGCCGGCGTCGTGCTGGTTCTGAAAGGCCACCACACCCTGGTGACCGACGGAGATTTGTCGTCCCGCAACACGACCGGCAACCCGGGCATGGCCACCGGCGGCAGCGGGGACGTGCTTACCGGCGTCATTTCGGCCTTATTGGGTCAGGGTTTATCGCCGCTGGAGGCCGCTCGGCTCGGCGTCTGCCTTCACGGCGCCGCCGGGGATATCGCGGCCCAGGTCTACGGCGAGGTTTCCCTGACGCCGCTCGATCTCGTGGAATCGCTTTCGATGGCCATGCAGAACGCCTCTTTGCCGGACGACGACGCCTGAGAGCCGCCTCCTGGTGCAACTGTTAGCTCGGCCATACCGATTCCTAGCCTGGCCTTAACCGTTTCTGAACATTTGCCCGCTATCGTGAGAGGCGTCTCTGGGGAAATTGCGCGCCTATCTGCTGGATGCAACAAATCATGCGACGCCTTTCGCCGTGGTTGGTTTTGGTAGGAACTCTTGGAGTGGTCGCTGGTTGCGGCGGCGGCCCTACTGCGGAAACGTCCGGTGAGCCGACGCTTGTGCAGATCGACGGTTCCAGCACCGTCTTTCCGGTGAGCGAGGCGGTGGCCGAGGAGTTTCAGAACTCCCAGGCCGGTAAGGTCAATGTGACCGTCGGCAACTCCGGCACTGGCGGCGGATTCAAGAAATTCTTCCGCGGCGAGACCGATGTTTCGAACGCTTCGCGCCCGATCCTCAAAGAGGAGATGGAAGTCGCGAAGCAGAATAACATCGAATACATCGAGCTGCCGATCTGCTTCGACGCGCTGACTATCGTCGTCCACAAGGACAATGACTGGGTCGACTCGATCACAGTCGATGAGTTGAAAAAGATGTGGGAGCCGGGCGCGACGGACAATGTCACGCAGTGGAACCAGGTCCGCGAAGGCTGGCCCAGCGAAAAGTTCGCGCTCTTTGGCGCTGGTTCGGACTCTGGGACATTCGATTACTTCACTGAAGCCGTGAACGGCAAGGCGAAGGTCAGCCGCGGCGACTACACTGCGAGCGAAGACGACAACACGTTGGTGCAGGGCGTGGCGGGCAACAAGTACGCATTGGGGTACATTCCGTTCGCGTATTACGAGCCGAATAAGGACAAGCTCAAGGCGGTGCCGGTCAGTTGGTCGAAGAACGCCTCGCCGGAGCCTGTGATGCCGAGCATGGAAAACGTGTTGGCCGGTACGTACAACCCGTTGTCCCGACCGTTGTTCGTCTATGTCAACAAGAAGTCGGCGGACAAGCCCGAAGTGAAGGCGTACGTCGAATTCCTGATTGAGAACGTCGGTACGTTGGCGAAGGACGTCAAGTATCTCCCGCTGCCGGAGGCCGCTTACAAGATGGCGAAGGAACGCTTCGAAAAACGCGTGACGGGCACCGTGTTCGGCGGCGTGCCGGAAGTGGGCGTCAAGGTCGAGGACCTTTTGGCGCGGGAAGCAGTCCAGTAGGCAAAGCGGCGTGACGCAATCCGGACCCGAGCGGGTCTAGTCGGAGCAACGAAGTGAGTAGGCCCACCCAGTCGCTCATCTGGTGGCGAAGGCGCCGCGAGTGGACGATCGAATCGCTGCTCTGCCTGGCCGCGGTTTCCTCGGTGTTGATCACCGCGGGGATTGTCGGCATTTTAATGGTCGAGTCCGCGCGGTTCTTTCAGGTCGTGTCGCTGGGCGATTTTCTGACCGACACGATGTGGACGCCGCTCTTCGAGCCGCCGCGCTATGGCATCATGTCGCTCTTGTCCGGCACGCTGGTCACCACGGCCGTGGCACTGGCTGTGGCCATGCCAGCGGGGACGATCATTGCCGCTTACTTGAGCGAGTTCGCGCCGCACCGCGTGCGCGAATGCGTCAAGCCGGTGCTGGAAGTGCTGAGCGCGGTGCCGACCGTGGTGTTTGGCTACTTCGCGCTGCTATTCGTGGCGCCGCTGCTGCAAAAGTTTATGCCCAACTTACCGACGTTCAACATGCTGAGCGCCGGCATCGTGATGGGCATCATGATCATTCCCTACATCAGCTCGCTCTCGGAAGACGCGATGCGGGCGGTGCCGATGATCCTGCGCGAAGGGGCTTACGGACTCGGGGCGAACCGTGTGATCACGGTGTTTCGCGTCGTCTTTCCGGCCGCGTTCTCGGGCATCGTGGCGTCGTACGTGTTGGCCATTTCGCGGGCGATCGGCGAAACGATGATCGTGGCCATCGCCGCCGGGCAGCAGCCGAATCTGACCTTGGATCCAACGGAACCGGCCGCGACGGTGACGGCCTTCATCGTGCAAGTTTGCCTCGGAGACTTGCCGCATGATAGCATTGGCTACAAATCGATCTTCGCGGCCGGATTGATGTTGTTTCTGATGACGCTGGGCTTCAACATCATCGGGCACCTGATGCGGCGCCGCTTCCGGGAGGCGTACTAATGGACGCCGCCCAACTGCGCCGTGTCGTCGCCAAGCGACGCCGCGAGGATTTCTGGTTCACCATCGCCGGAGCGGCGTGCACGTTGCTCGGGCTCGTGACGTTGGGCGCGCTGTTTTACAACCTGATGCACGACGGGTTGCACCGACTGGACTGGGCGTTGCTCTCTT
>JALHLM010000235.1:0-3037 GCA_022844585.1 Pirellulales bacterium
TCGGCGCGACGCCGGCTGCGCTTCGATCGCCGCGGGCTGCACGCGGGCGAAGTGCTCGTCGAGGTCGACAGCCAGACCGACCTGCGCAGCGTCCGGACCGATTTCGATCGCCTGCCGCTGTTCGGCAACGTCGTGCAAAAAATCGCCCGGCGGAAATACGACGAGAAGCGCGGCGAGGCGCAAGTCGAGGCGGAGCGCCGCATCAAGGAGAAACTCGGCCGCGCGCTGATGGACGAGACGGAGACCGCCTTTGCCGCCGCCAACGTCCGCTGGCGCGAACGCGTGATCACGCCGCTCGATCGACTCGGGCTCGCGCCGCGGATCATCGAAGCGGGCTCGAACGACAACCGGGCGCTGTTGCGTATCCGTCTGGCGGCCGATTCGCAACTCGGCAGCCACACGCCGCGCCCACGTCTGCCGGGCGACACGTTGCTCGGTCTCCAGGTGCATCAAACGGCGCTCAACAATTTGTTGGAAGGCCTCGACCTGAACGGCCGCACGTTTAGCCTGCCGGAACTCGGCGCGTGGCTGGCGGAGAAGATGAACCGCGACGATCTGCTGCCCAAGGCCTCGCTGCGCGACGACGTGTGGATTCATTTCGCCGAACAGGACGCCGTGCATGCGCGGCTGGTTGATGGCCAGGTGGAGCTGAATCTCCAGTTCGCCGAGCTGATCACCACGCACCGCAGTTGGCACAATTTTCAGGTGCGGGTGAAGTATCGTCCGGAGACCAACTCGCTGACCGCGGACCTGGAGCGCGAAGGCCCTGTCGAACTGCTCGGCGAGACGGTCGGCGGCGTGGAGCTGGCGCTCCGCGGCATCTTGAATCGCATCTTCCCCGTAGAAGAAGCGTGGCATCTGACACCGGCGCAATTGGCGCAGAACCCGCGACTCCAAGGGCTCAAGGTCACGCACTTCGTGATCGACGACGGCTGGCTGTCGGTCGCCGTGGGTGAGGATCAAGCCGCGGCGAAACAGCCGCGCGCGGAAGTGCGACGGTAGTGCGACGTCACTCCCAGGCGCTGACCAGCGGGCCGTCCAGCGGCAAGACATCCGTGAGCGCCGGCGGCGGAGGTGTCAGCCACTGGGCCAACGGGCGCGCGCATTGACGAAAGCGTTGCGTCGACAGGGACAGCGTTTGCCAACGCGGCGAGATCTGCCGGGCGTCGCGCACGTAGTCGATCAAGCGGACGCCGACGAAGGCGTAGAGCGCGCCGCGGAACTCGAACACCTGATCGGCCGGCACCGGCGATTCGCGCCCGACGAGGTGATAGGCGAACACAAACAGCCCCGCCGCGCGCGGACCGAATAGTTGTTCCCAACGCGCCATGCTATCTAGATCGTCGCGCGTCGACCAATTTTTCCAGAACTGGCGGCCGCGGCCGGCGGGAAATCGGCGTCCCTTTACGTCGACGAGCCAAGAAGCGCCGCCCGGTGCGGTGACGACGAAGTCGAGATTCTTGACGGAAACGTGGCCTAAGAGACTTCGCCGCTGTTCGTCAATCGCTAAGTACGGTATGCCGAGTCGCCGGAAGTAGGCTTCCGTGGCGGCTTCGTAGTGGTTGGTGCGGTTAGCCATGGGGGAGGAGTAGAGGAGAAGAGTAGTAAAGAAGTAAAGTATTAAAGGAGGATTGGCGTATCGGGGCTGAAGCTTGGACTCAGTCTTGCCGAACGTTGGTGGGAAGTCAAATTCGATCAATGTTTCCTTCGCGTTTTCGCCCTTTCGCGCTTTCGCGATCTATCGAAGTCGACGCCTATTGCATCGCGAAAGGGCGAAGGGGATGCAGGCTGGATTTGTTGTGTTAAAGCGCCGACTTTGGATCGCATGACATGGGATGGCGATCAAGCTAACAACTCCGCCAAGCGCATGGTCAGGTCGGTTCGGGGCAATGTGCTGCTCGTGCCAGCACGCAAATCTTTGATTTGGATCGTGCCGGCTTGCCATTCGTCGGCGCCGGCGATCAGGGCCAGGCGGAAGCCGCGGCGATCGGCGTATTTGAGTTGTTTGCCGAGCGGCTTGGCTTCTGGAAATACTTCGACGCCGAAGCCGGCGCGGCGGATGTCGGCGGCCAGCCGAAGATAGTCGTGCAAGTGCGCGGCGTCGAACTGGGGAATGAAGATCGGCGCCGTGGTGGCGATCTTTTCCACCATGCCCAGTTCTTCCATCGCCGCGAGCAGGCGATCCAGCCCCAGCGACGCGCCGATGCCGGGCAATGGTTGGCTGGTGAATAGTTCGGCCAGATTGTCGTACCGCCCGCCCGAGCAGACGCTGCCGATCGTGGGCAGTTTTTCCAGGAACGTCTCGAAGATCGTACCGGTGTAATAGTCCAACCCGCGCGCGATGGAGACGTCGATGGCGATCCGCTCCGGCGCGACGCCGGCGGCCACCACGGCGGCCAGCAGGTCGGCTAGCTGCGCGACGCCTGTTTCGGCCTGCGGGTTGCCGGCGACCAGCGGCCCGAGTTCGCGAAGGATGTCGGCGTTCGAGCCGGAGAGCGCCGCCATCCGCAGGACGTCGTTCGCTTGCGTCGTCGTCGCGCCGGCGTGTTCGACCAATTCGGCGGCGACTTTTTCGGGGCCGATCTTGGCGAGTTTGTCGAGCGCGCGGAGCACCGCTGTGGCGCGATCCGCCAAACCAAGTTTGGCGAGCAGGCCGTTCAACACCATGCGGTTGTTCACGCGGATGGTCACGTCCGCCAATTCGAGCGCCACGAACAAGTCGTGAATCACCAGCGCGGTCTCAATGTCGGACGTCAAGCTTTCGGTGCCGATCGTGTCGAAATCGCACTGCATGAACTCGCGATAACGGCCGCGCTGCGTATTCTCGCCGCGCCAGACGGTACCAATGTGATAACGCTTGAACGGCGTGCCGAGCGCCTGATAGTGTTCGGCCGCGAACCGCGCCAGCGGCACCGTGAGATCGAACCGGAGGCCGACCCAACGCTCGCCGTGATCCTGAAACTTGTAGAGCTGCTTGTCGGTCTCCTCGCTCCCTTTGCCGGTCAGCACTTCCAGGTATTCGAGCGCCGGCGTATCG
>JALHLM010000235.1:3047-8968 GCA_022844585.1 Pirellulales bacterium
TCGGGCTGAACCCATACAAGCGATACACGCGCCGCGCGGTGTCGATCAACCGCTCGCGCGGAATCATCGCCTCGGGCAAGTAATCGCGAAAACCTTTGAGCGTCCGGGGAGTAATACGCGCTGGTGACAAGACAAACTCCGAATGGAAACGCCGGTCGACGCGAGTGTGAAGTTTTCAGTGTTCAGTTTTCAGTGCTTGGGAACAAAGTCCTCACTGAAAACTGAACACTGAAAACTTTAAACTGGCACTACAAAATCGGCAACAATTCCGGGCGCGCACTGCGGATGGAGCCACCGTCGAGTGGTTTGAAGATCGCTTCCGTGTAATCGACGACTTGCTCGGGCGTTTCGAAGTAGCGGTCGTAAACGTACGTGTCGTCGTATTCGCAGTTGTCGGTGGAATACTCGCGGCAGATCTCGGGCCGCGTCATGTAGATGCCGCAGCGGTTGTCTGGCTGCAGATGCTTGCATTGCGTATGGACGAGCAGGTACCAGGTGTCGTCTTCAATGAAGACCGTCGCCTGGCCGTGCAGCAGGAACCAGCGGAGATAATCGAAATCCTTCCGTTCCGTGGGGGTCTCGATCGGCAGCGCGAAATACTTGCAGCACTTGGCCGTGCAGTAGTCGCAAAGGCACGCCCCGGGGGGGAGGTCGTCGCGGTCGATTTTGTTCGGGCGCAGATTCGTAATCATGCCTGGACCGGGTTTTCGGACGGGAGGAGCGGGGCCGGCCTCGTGCCGACTGCTGGTAGGCTACCAAATTGCCTTGCCGATCGGCCAGTCGGCCCCGGCACGGGCCCTACCAACCGTCCACCCCCTAGCCGGGTGAGGCAGCCTCTGTCGATAGCTCGTTACTTGCTGAGTGGCGGGGGTTTGCGTTCCGAATTGGGCGTACTCTCCGGCGTTTCGCTTTGAGCGGGGTGACGTAGAGTTCGCTAGTGAATCGCGATGCCCCGGGCGACGAATCGGTCGAAGTCCCGTGCGGCAGTCGTGCCATGTTTGACCATTGCGCCTCCAGGGCCGCCGGGAGGAACCACCATGCCTGCCGTTGAGATTTCTCCCGCCGAGGCCGAAGCTCGGCTGGCGCGCTTTGCGCGCACCGTGGATGAAATCTCCACGCTGCCGCACGTGGCGATGCGGGTGCTGGAAGTCGCCCAGGACCCCGACGCCAGCGTTTCACAACTCAAAGGCGTGCTCGAACAGGACGTGTCGCTCACGGCCCGGGTGCTGCGCTGCGTCAATTCGTCTTTGTTCGGTCTACGCGTCAAAGTCACCAATCTGCAGACCGCGGTCGCGTACCTGGGGTTCAATCAGGTCCGCAATCTGGCCGTGACGGCCAGCGTCGCCGAGATTTTCCGTGGCGGCGAAGCGATCGGCACGTATCACCGCGAGGAGTTGTGGAAGCACCTGGTCTCGGTCGGCATCTGCGCGCGGATGATCGCCATGCGCCAGCGGCTGCAGATCTTCGAGGACGCCTTCCTCGCCGGCTTGCTGCACGACATCGGCATCGTGTTGCTTGACCAGCACGCGCATACCGCGTTCCGCGAGGTCATCGCCGCGCTCCAACCGAACGTACCGCTGGTGGAAGTCGAAAAATCAATCCTGGGCTTCGATCATACGGAAGCGGGCGAGCGGATCGCCACGAGTTGGAAATTTCCCGAGGCGGCCCGCGACGCCATTCGCTATCACCACCGCGCCGGGGACTATCGCGGTGAACACGGCGCGATCGTGCGCTGCGTGGAATTGGCGAACGGCATTTGCACGCTGAAGGGCATCAGCAGCGTCGGCGTGAAGCTGGCCAAGGTCTCGCCGACGACGCTGTCGGCGTTGGGGGTGAGTCGCGAAGACCTGTTGGTGTTGGCGAACGACCTGGACGCCGAGTTGACACGCAGCGCCGAATTGTTTTCGATGTAGGAGCCGCCCGCATGTCGCAGGAACTGGACGGCTTCGAAGACTGGTTCGCCTGGGAACCGGCGACGTGCCCTTCTACAGGCCGCCTGGCCGACTTGCGCGTGTTGCTGTTGCCGCTCGGCGTCGATTGGCTCTATCTCGTCGACGGCCAGGGCCAGGTCTTGGTCGTCGAGCCGATTGCGCCCTGCCCTGCCGGTCCTCGCGCCGGCCACATGGCCAGCGACGCCTGGAAAGAAATCGCTACCAAACCGCTCGCCGTCTGGCATGCTCTCGCGAATCACGTCGGCGCCGCATTTCGGATCCCGTTGCCGGGACCGGTGCTGAATCTCGTCGGCCTGGCCGCAAACGGCTCGATCGCCGTCGATCTGGCGCCGCACGTTTCGCTGTTGGTCGGCGTTGGCATTTGCCTGCGCGAGTTAGATCGCGCCTCCAGTGAACAACGCGTACTCGCATCGCGGCTGCGGCAAACCGTCGCGGAAAAAGACACGCTGCGCGAATCGCACCAACGCGCCACCGCCGAGGCGATCGAGGAGCACGAAAACCGGTTGCGCGAGCGGACGCAGTACGCGCAAACCCTGGAAGCCGAGGTCGAGCGCCGGTCACGCGATCTGATCGCGTCGCGCCGCAAGGCCGAGGAAGCGAACGTGGCCAAGAGCCAGTTCCTGGCCAACATGAGCCACGAAATCCGCACGCCCATGACGGCCATCCTCGGCTACACCGATATCCTGCTCGACGAGCTCAGCGGCCAGGAAAGCTCGCAGCATTTGCTCTCAGTCATCAAGCGCAATGGCAATCATCTGCTTGACATCATCAACGACATCCTCGATCTCTCGAAGATCGAATCCGGACAGATGGCCGTCGAGCAGACCGAGTGTTCGCCCGTGCAACTCATGCGTGAGATTCATGGACTGATGCTGGTCCGGGCCGAACAGAAGCAGCTCGCGTTGCGGCTCGACTTGCGCGGTGGGCTGCCCGAGCGGATCGTCACCGATCCTCTGCGTTTGCGACAGATCCTCATTAACTTGATCGGCAACGCCATCAAGTTCACGGCCCGCGGCTCGGTCACCGTGTCGGTCGCTTGCGAGCGCGACGAACGGGGGGACTATCGCCTCAAGACGGATGTCCGCGATTCCGGAATCGGCATTTCCGCCGAACAACTGGGCCGCCTGTTTCAACCGTTCAGCCAGGCGGACGCCTCGACGACGCGCAACTTCGGCGGCACCGGATTGGGGCTGTCCATTAGCCGCCGGCTGGCCGAGATGATGTCCGGCAAAATCGAAGTGGTCAGCCAGCCCGGCGCTGGCAGCACGTTCACGGTAGAAATCCCCTGCGGGAAATTGCTGGGCATCGGCTGGATCGACCCGACACTCACGGCCGCTACCGACACGCGCGCCTTGGCCCCAGAAGATTTCGACCGCCAGGAGTTGCTCGGTTGCCGCATCCTCGTCGTCGAAGACGGGCCGGACAATCAGCGGTTCTTCGCCCATGTCCTCCGGCAGTCCGGCGCGGTTGTGGAGATCGCGGAAAACGGCCTGCACGCGCTGCGGGCGATCGCAGATCAAGCCGCCTTCGACGTGATCCTGATGGACATGCAAATGCCCGAGATGGACGGCTACACCGCCGCCCGCGAACTGCGCCGCCGCGGCGTCGCGACGCCGATCATCGCCCTCACGGCCCACGCCATGTCCGGCGACCGCCAAAAATGCCTCGACGCCGGCTGCGACGACTACGACAACAAACCGATCGAGCGCCGGCGGTTGATTGATAAGATCAGCGCCGCGTGGCGGCGACGCGCGAATCTAGCGCCAGCAGCGCCTGCCGAGCCGGTTCCACTTCTGTAGCCGAGGTCTGTGACCTCGGCCGGCGAGGACGCAGCGCCGCGCAACGCACCGGCACTAGGCTTTGTCAGAAAACACGAACGGGGTGCCACTGGCGGCTCGACCGCCAGTGTGAAACGGCGTCCAACTCGGCACTGGCGGACAAGCCGCCAGTGGCACCCTCAACGAAGCGGAGTTTTCTGACAAAGCCTAGCCCGACGCGCAAGCGAGGGAGGGTAAGCGTCGCGAGGAGTTCAACGTTTACTCCCCCTCGCTTGCGCGTCGGGCTAGTGTGGGAAATGCTGTACGCATACTAAGGCATTTGTCCAGACTCGCTTAATACTCTACGTCCGGCAAGTTCAAGCAAAGCGCGCTCAACTGCGTATGCCATTGCAGTGCCTGCACGACGACCGGAAGCGGCTCTGAGTAGACTTCCTCGAACATTCGCTCCCCTCGCAGCTTCGTCTCGAAAGCTAGCTGCTCGATGGGCGGTTCGAAGCGCGTGGAGATGCCTGGGCGGTTGCCGCGTGCGTCGATCCGGTGCCAACCGTGATCGGGCAGCCAGACGCCGTTTAGTCCGTGAAGACAGAATGCTGTGCCTGCCTCGTTGATTGCCAGTCGCTGATACACGAAGCCGCACGGAATGCCGTTGGCTCGGAGCAGGGCCGCGAGGAGATGGCTCTTGGCATAGCATAAGCCCGTACCATGCTCCAGCACTTCCGAGGCGGCGAGGGTGACCTGCGCGTCGCCGTGGTCGCTGCTGTGCCGGATGGAATCGCGAACCCAAACAAAGCATCGTTCCGCGGTTTCTTGAGCTTCGTCGCTACGCAACGAATATGCGAGCTCGCGGATCGCGCTGGCATCAAAGTCGATGATGTCCGTGCGTTGGAGGTAGGCGTCCATCAGACGATTCCTTCGAAGCGAATCAGCGCGGCGCATGAGAAAGGCCCGTCGCGAAACGTGACGGGCCCTTCGGCGATTGCTTGCTGTCGCTTTAGTACCGGTAATAATCCGGCTTGTACGGCCCTTCCACCGGCACGCCGATGTAATCGGACTGCGCCTTTGTCAGCTTCGTCAGCTTGACGCCGAGTTTTTCCAGGTGCAGCCGGGCGACTTCTTCGTCCAGTTCCTTCGGCAGGCGATGCACGCCGAGCGGGTACTTGTCCGGTTCGCTCCAGAGGGCAAGTTGCGCCATCACCTGGTTGGTGAAGGAATTGGACATCACGAACGACGGGTGGCCGGTCGCGCAGCCGAGGTTCACCAGGCGGCCTTCGGCCAGCACGAGGATGGAACGGCCGCTGGGGAAGGTATAGCGATCCACCTGCGGCTTGATCTCGACCTTCTTGACGTTCTTCTGGCCGTTGAGCCAGGCCATGTCGATTTCGAGATCGAAGTGGCCGATGTTGCAGACGATCGCGTCGTCTGGCATCACTTCCATGTGTTTGCCGGTGATGATGTCGCGGCAGCCGGTGCAGGTGACGAAGATGTTGCCACGGGCGGCGGCCTCTTCCATCGTGGTGACTTCGAAACCTTCCATCGCCGCTTGCAGGGCGTTGATCGGATCGATTTCGGTGACGATCACGCGAGCGCCGAGCGAACGCATCGAATGCGCCGAGCCTTTGCCGACGTCGCCGTAACCGGCCACGACGACGACCTTGCCGGCCACCATCACGTCGGTCGCGCGCTTGATGCCGTCGGCGAGCGATTCACGACAGCCATACAGGTTGTCGAACTTGCTCTTGGTGACCGAGTCATTGACGTTGATCGCGGGGACCTTCAGCGTGCCCTGCGCATGCATCTGGTAGAGTCGATGCACGCCTGTCGTGGTTTCCTCGCTCAGGCCGCGGATGTCGCCCAACAGCTCGGGGTATTTCTGGTGGACCATGGCGGTCAGGTCGCCGCCGTCGTCCAGGATCATGTTGAGCGGCTTGCCGTCCGGGAAGAACAACGTCTGCTCGATGCACCAATCGAACTCTTCGTTGGTCATGCCCTTCCAGGCGTAGACCGGGAAGCCGGCCTTGGCGATCGCGGCCGCGGCGTGGTCCTGTGTGGAGAAGATGTTGCAACTGCTCCAGGTGACTTCCGCGCCCAGTTCCTTGAGCGTCTCGATCAGCACCGCCGTCTGGATGGTCATGTGCAGGCAGCCGGCGATTCGGGCGCCCTGGAGCGGCTTGCTTTTGCCATGCTTCTTGCG
>JALHLM010000236.1 GCA_022844585.1 Pirellulales bacterium
ACGGCGATCGGCGACAACGCCGCCAGCGGCAAAACCCCCAGCGAACCCCTGGCCAGCCTGTTCGCCCTCTTGGCCGCCTACGACCTCGACCCGGGGGATGTCGTCCATGTCGATGCGGGGGAATACGGCTTCATCCGCAATCTGGTCATCACCGCGAATGACGCCGGTATCAAGCTGGAAGGCCCCACCAGCGCGGTCGCGCGTTTGAATCGTGGGAACACGTCGAGTGGTAGTTACGTGATTGAGTTGCGGAATGCGGACGAGGTGACGCTGGATCACTTGTGGTTGACGGGGGGTGTGCATGGGGTGTATGCGGATGGGAGTTCGGACAGCGATCGGGTGACGGTGAGCGCGAGCGTGGTGTACGGGAACTTCGATCGCGGCGTGTATCTGGCCGGCTCGAACGATTTCGCCACGGTCACCGGGAGCAGGTTCTACGGCTTGCCGGGGACGGCGTCGGGGAGCGACGACCAGTATCGGGGCGTGGTGCTGGAAGGGACCGACGGCACGGTCAGCGACAACCTGCTGTACGACGGGCTGTACGAGGGGATCACCGTCTACGGTCCGCGGCATCGGGTGACGGGCAACGAGGTGTACCGCTACGGCACCGGCATCTACGCCTACAACGGCGGGGCGGGGAACAACCGGGTGCTGGTCGAGAACAACCGCGCGCATGACAACGGCACGGGCATCTACGGCTACAGCCACGTGTTGATCACGGGCAACACGGTCTACAACCAGTCGGGCACGAACCAGAACGGCATCTCGGCCAGCAGCGCGACCGAGGTCCGCGGCAACACCGTGTACGGCAACTACAACGGGATCACCGCCGCCAGCGACGCGGTGGCGCTCGACAACACGGTGTTCGATCAGCGGAACGTGGGGCTGGTGATGCACGACGGCGCGCGGGTACTCCGCAACCGCGCCTACGGCAACGCCTACGGGCTGTACGTGGGCTATTACGCCAGCGGCGAGGCCAGCGGCAACGTGCTGTACGACAATCGCGCGGCCGGCATCCTGGTCGAGGCCGGCGGCGGCTCGGGTCCGGACTTGTTGAACAACACCGTGGTGCAGCGCGGCGCGGGGCAGACCCTCCGCGTGCAAGCGGGCACCCGCCAACTGACCGTCGCCAACAACATCCTCTGGGCGGGGGCGGGGACGACCGCCTTGAGCGTGGCGCCCGACAGCCAGGTCGGCTTCAGTAGCGACTACAACTTGTTCTGGCTCCCCGACGGCGGCATCCTCGGTCAATGGGAGAACCGCAACTTCGCCAACCGCGTCGATTGGTTCTACGAAGTCGGCTTCGACGCGCACAGCCGCGTGGCCGATCCGCGGTTCGTCGACGCCGACGGACCGGACAATCAATCGGGTTATCGCGGCGGCGGCTTGACGGCCGAGTTCTTCAACAACGAAACCTTGACCGGCCCGCCGGCGCTGGTGCGACAGGACGCCGCCATCGATTACCTGTGGTACAGCGAGAGTCCGGCGCCGGGGACGGTGAACCCGGATAACTTCTCGGTCCGTTGGAGCGGCTACCTGTACGTGCCGGAAGCGGGGGACTACACGTTCTCCTCGCTGGCCGACGACGGCGAGCGATTCTATCTGGACGACAACCCCACGGCGCTCATCGACCAGTGGACGTGGGACGGCGGCCTGGAGAACACGGCCACCCGCACGCTCACGGCCGGTTGGCATGCGCTACGCTATGAACTGCGCGAGTCGACCGGCTATGCCGCGGCGCAGTTGCGCTGGTCCGGGCCGCGGCTGCCCAAGCAGGCGATCGACGAGCGGTATCTCTCGCCCACGCTGGCGACCACGCCCGGCGACTTCGGCGCGGACGACGACTTCCACTTGCGCCCCGGGAGTCCGGCGATCGACGCGGGGGCTCCGCTCAGCTATCACCTGAGCGAACTAGCCCCCAGCGGCGATCGGGTGGAGATCGGCGCTTTTGGCAACACGAGCGGGGCCTTCACGAGTCCCGCGCGGTTGGTGCAGATGCAGTCGCCGGGAGGTCTGGAGAAATTCGAGCAAGGGCAGCAGGTGAACGTCCAGTGGCGAAGCGCGGGGCTGACCCAGCAGCGTCCGGTGGCCTTGATGAACGTGGGCGGGCCGACGGTGGACAACTATCTGGCCGAACAGTACCTGGTCGGCAACACCGTCACCTACACATCTTCCACCCCGAACGCGATCGATCGCACGGCCGCCGCCAACGCGGCCCCGGAGGCGCTCTATCAAACCTACCGCTACAACGGCAGCGGCGCGGCGGGAGAGCGGTTCGGTTATCAGTTGCCGGTGCCCGACGGCAGCTACACGGTGCGGTTGCACTTCATGGAACCGGGCGCCAACGGAGCGAACCAGCGGAAGTTCGACATCCAGTTGCAGGGCGCGGTGGTGCAGGACGATTTCGATCTCTACGCCACGGCCGGCGCGCGCGAAAAGGCGATTGTGGTCAGCTACCCGGTGGCGGCCAGCGGCGGCGCGGGGATTCTTGTGGAGTTGGTCAACGTGGTTGGCAGCGCGGTGCTCAGCGGGATCGAGGTGCTGGCGGCCAACCCGTTGGGCGTGGCCAACCCGACGGTCAACCTCGAAGTCTCCGGCAACAACGGCGCCAGCTGGTCGACGGTGGCCAACAATCTCCCGATGGATCGCTTCGGCCGGGGCAATTACCTCTGGACGATTCCGGCCAACCAGCCGGTGGGCAACCAGTACCAGCTTCGCGTGGTGGCGGTCGGCGCGCCCGCGGTCAACGACGCCTCGGACGAAGCGTTCTTGATCGCCAATAGCGGCCCGCACTACTACGTTAACGACAACGCCACCGCCGGCGATACCTTCACCACGGCGATCGGCGACAACGCCGCCAGCGGCAAAACCCCCAGCGAACCCCTGGCCAGCCTGTTCGCCCTCTTGGCCGCCTACGACCTCGACCCGGGGGATGTCGTCCATGTCGATGTGGGCACGTATCGGCTGATGCGCAACGTCATGTTGACGAATCAGGATTCCGGCGTGCGCATCGAAGGCCCGGCGGACGCTAACGCCGCCGTGCTGGATCGCGGCAATCGCCATGCCGCCAGCTATGTTGTCGAGCTGCTCAACGCGGACAACGTGACGATCGATCACCTGACGTTGACGGGCGGCGTGATCGGCGTCTATGGCTGGTCGCAATCCGACAGCGACAATCTGACCGTTTCCCACAACGTGATCCACTCCAACAGCGATCGCGGCTTGTATCTGCAAAACACGAACGACAGCGCCCGCATTCTGGACAACACGGTTTACGGCTTGCCGGCGAGCTTCGTGCAAACGCGCGGCATCTCGGTCGAAGGCAGCGCTGACGCCCTGATCTCCGGGAACGTTGTGTACGACAGTTATTACGAGGGCATCGCGGCCTATAACGGTCCTCGCCACCGTATTGAAAACAACAACGTCTACGGAAACGGGACGGGCATTTACGCCTACGGCGGGGGCCTCGGCCCGGATCGCATCCTGGTGCGCGGCAACCTGGCGCATGACAACACCAGCACCGGAATCTACGCTTACAGCAACGCGCTGGTCACCGAAAACACGGTGTTCAACCACGCCGGAGACAACGATTTCGGAATCAATGCGAGCGGCGGCGCCGAGATCCTCCGCAACGTCGTGCATAGCAACTTCGTGGGCATTGTCGCCAACGCCGCGCCCGTGATCGCGAATCAGGTGTTCAACAACTCGAATACCGGCATCTTGGTGGACGGGACGGCGATCGTCGACGCCAACAAGGTCTATTCGAATTCCGTCGGGGTGCGGACGGCCTACTATTATTACGGTGTCATCACCAGCAATCTGATTTACGCCAACACCAATCAGGGCATTCTGTACCAGTCCGGCTACAACTACGGCACGCCGCGCGAGATCGTGAACAACACGATTTATCAACTCGTCGGCGACGCAGTGCGGATCGATTCGAGCACGTTCCACGTCAAGCTGCGCAACAACATCCTCTGGGTGCAAGCGGGCTACGATATTTCTGTCGCGGGCGACAGCCAGACCGGCTTCGAAAGCAATTACAACCTGCTGCACCAAGGGTCCGACCCCAACGCCCATGTCGGCTTCTGGGGCGGGGCGATTCGCGACTCGCTGGACGACTGGCGCACCGCCACAGCACAGGATGCACAGTCGCTGGCCGGCGATCCGCTGTTCGTCGATATCGACGGCGCGGACAATACGCTCGGCTATGCGCCGGTCGGCGGCGGCTTCCGCGACGGCGGCCCGGACGACAACTTCTATCGCGCCAAGTTTTCTCCGGCCACCGATCGCGGCGATTCCTGGAATGCGCCGCATGCCGACCTAGAGGGCTTCGCGCGCGTGGATGATCCCGGCACGGCCAACGCCGGCGGCACGGATTATTTCGCCTCCAGTCCCGGCTCGAGCCTGTTCGTCGCCGGCGGCACGGCGAAGAGTTGGCGGTCGAACAACACTTATTTCAACTACACTTTGCCGTTCGCTTTCGACTACTACGGCGCGTCGTTCACCGAAATCCACGTTACGACGGAGGGCTACCTGCAGTTCGGCAATTTCGGCGGGCTCGGCGATGGCGCCAACAGCACCGCCAAACTTGCCGAACGACGCGTGATGGCCCCGCTCTGGGACAACCTGCGCACGAACGCGGCGGGGGACGATATCTTCATCGACGAGAGCGTGGCCAATCAGGTTACCATCCGCTGGAACGCCACGAACGAGGCGGACGATAGCGACGTGCAATTCGCGGTGGTGCTCTTTAGCGACGGCCGCTTCCGCTACGACTACGGCGCGGGCAACACGAATCTGTCGCCGACCGTGGGAACATCCCGCGGCAACATCCGCGCTTATCAAACCATCGCGGGCTACGACGGCGCCGCTTCGCTGGGTTCCGCGAGCTCGCTGTTGTTCGAGCGCAAGCCGGGCATCGTGGATATCGGCGCATATGAGTTCCGAGGTTCCAGTCTGGATGTGGCCGCGCCGCGGATCGTCGGCGCCACGCCGGCCGCTGTCTTCAATTCAGGCACGACCACATCCGCCATCGCATCGATTCGGTTGGAGTTCAGCGAAGAGATGAACCCCATCGACGGCAATGCGCCGGCCAACTTCGAGCTCCGCAATCCCGGGCCGAATTCGATCTTCGGCGACGCCGACGACAAGGTCTACAGCGTGGCCCCGCGCTACCTGTACGGCTCGACGTTCCTCGAGTTGCAAGTCGAAGACGGGCCGTTGCCGAACGGCGTCTATCGTCTCACGGTCTACAGCAATCTGGGTTCCAGCATCCACGACCTGGCGGGATTGCGTCTCGACGGCGACGGCAATGGCACGAGCGGCGGCGATTTCACGCGGACGTTTACAATCAGCCAATCGGCGCCGACGGTCGATATCGTCGACGTCACGCCAGATCCGCGCGGCACGGCGGTCGACTCGATCACGATCACGTTCAATCGCGCCATCTCCGGTTTTGATCTCGCCGATCTACGCCTGACGCGCAGCGGCGGAGCCAATCTGCTGACGGCGTCGCAGACACTCGCTTCCACCGACGGCGTCACGTGGGTACTCGGCAACCTTGGCTCGATCACGTCCGCCAGCGGCGCCTACACATTGGAACTGGTCGCGACCGGGTCGGGCATTACCGATTCCGGCGGCACCGCCTTGTTGGTCGGCGCGTCGGACAACTGGGTCAAGTCCGGCGGCCTGGCTGGCGACACCAACGGCGACAACCGCGTCGATGTGATCGACTTGAACAATGTCCGCAACAACTTCGGCGCGTCCGGTCCGGGCGTGGTCGGCGACACGAACGGCGACGGCAAGGTGGACGTGGTGGACCTGAACGCGGTCCGCAATAACTTTGGCGCGCAGCTTACGGTGCTGCCCGGCGACACCAACGGCGACAACAAGGTCGACGTGATCGACTTGAACAACGTCCGCAACAACTTCGGCGCGTCCGGTCCCGGCGTGTTAGGGGACACGAATGGCGACGGCCGGGTGGACGTGGTCGACCTCAACGCGGTACGCAACAACTTCGGCGCCACCAGCGGCGCTCGCGACTTGCAAGCGCCTGGCGTGGAGGAGTTGATCGATCTTATCGCGCCCCACGAACGCGCTTCCGTGCCCGCCCAGCGCTGGCAAGATTCCGCTGACATCCTGTTCGCGTCCGACTTGTCGTTCGAGCCGCTCCCCCGTTGGCTCGAGCCGCGGAGTCGTTCGCACGGCCCACGGAACCGACGTTGAACGCCTCGTCTGGTCGTCGACAACAAGGTAAAATAAAGCCAGCGGCCGGCGTTCGCAACGCAGCGCGAGGGGCTGATCGGCGAACAGGATCGCCCCGTGCGGAAAACGCTTTCCATTCGTTCAATTGGTCGGCATACGCTTTCCGCGCGCAGCGTCAACAAGTACCGCAGGCCGTGGTAACGCGCTCACGTGGCACAGGACTCATGAAGCCACGACCGTTGCGACCACCCGAATCGCGTCGTACGAGTGATCCATTCAGAAGTATGAATGATGAAAAATGGAATTTCGAAATCCGAATGACGAATGCTGGTCGGTCTCACGGACCCCATCAGTCATTCGATATTCGGATTTCATTCGACATTCGGATTTAGAGATTCGTCATTTCCGTCCGCGTCTCCGCGCCTCGGCGGCAAGGATGCACAAAGCGCCCACGGCGGCCAGTGCGATGGTCGCCGGTTCCGGCACGTAGGTGAACTCGATGCGCGAGCCGTCGAGGATCGCGCCGTCGAAGTCCTGGCCGGGGGTTTCCGCGCCGAAGCGGGTGGAGATGAACGTGCCGTTGAAACGCGTGGTTTCCTCGAAGTAGCGGAACGTGCCTGCGCCGGACCAGCCGAGGTCGGCGCCGACGAGCGCCAGGCCCCCCTCGTGGCCGGCGAACGGCGCGATGGGAAAGCCGATGTCGGTAAAGAAGTTCGCCGCGTCGGAACCGGGGAACGACTCGACGTCCAACACGATCTTGGCCGACGTGACCTCTTTGCCGACGGCGGGGCTGTCGCCAGGCAGGAATGCCAGGTAGGAGTTGCCGACCGGGGCGAAGTTGAAGGTGATGGTGGCGGCATGCGAGGACGCGGCCAGCGAACCGACCAGCAGAGCCAACAGGTAACGCAGTCTTGACATGTGATGCTCGTTTCCTGGATGAATCGTCAAGGTAAGAGTAGTTCCGGCGCGTTCGGTTTAATCGCGTGATCGTTGTTTTGACGCGGGCCGTCAATCGTTCGTTCCGCCGGTAGAGATAGTGGTCACCAGTCCCGTAGCACTATCCCGGCCGCCACGCAGAGGCCCAGGACCAGGAACAAGTTCCATTTCAGTCGGATCAGCGTTACGGCCGCCACTACGGCGATCAGGGCCGCCGGCCAGTCGATCGACGTCCAGACTGGCACTTCCAGGCTGCCGCCGGGAAAGGCCCACGTGGCGTGGGCGGTGAAGAGCGTCCGCAGCGCGAACCAGGCGGCGAGATTCAACACCACGCCGACCACGGCCGCCGTGACCGCCGAGAGGCCGCTGCTCCACAGCGCGCTGGTGCGCATCCGTTCGACGTACGGCGCGCCGACGAAGATATAGAGGAAGCACGGCACGTAGGTGACCCAGGTGGTGATGAGCGACGCGTAGACGCCCGCCGCGATCGGCGAAAACGGGGCCGGCTGCCGGTACGCGCCGAGAAACGCGACGTATTGCACGACTTGAATCAGCGGCCCGGGCGTGGTTTCCGCCATGCCGAGGCCGTCGATCATCTCGCCATCGGTCACCCAGTCGTAGCGCTCGACGGCGTTCTCGCGAACGTAAGGCAACACCGCGTACGCCCCGCCGAAGGTGACCACGGCCGCCTTGCTGAAGAACTCGCCTTGTTGCACCAGGACATGGTCGCGCCCCAGCCAGGCCGTCAACGCGCCAAGCGGGACGAACCATAACAACAGGCACGTGACGCCCACGCGGAGGGTGCGTCCCCAACTGGGCGCGACGTGCGTCAGCGCGGCTTCCTCGACCACGGGCGTCAGCTCCAGCGCCTTGGCGTCGGCCTTGTGCCCGCGCAGCAGAAAAAACGTATCCGGCAGCCATTTGCCTCCACAGAGGCCGAGCACGCCTGCCGCCAGCACGATTAGCGGAAACGGCACGTGGAACGCGAAGAGGGCGATGAACGCCGTCGCGGCGATGGCGACCATGACCCAGTTCTTCAGCACGCGCCGGCTGATCCGCATCACGGCCTCGATCACCACCGCGACAATCGCCGGCTTGAGTCCGTAAAACAGCGCGGTGACGAAGGCCGTGTCCTGGTACTCGGCGTAGATGACGCTGAGCGCGAGAATCGACACGAACCCCGGCAAGACGAACAGGATGCCGGCCGTCAGCCCGCCCAACGTGCGGTGCAACAGCCAGCCGATGTAGATGCACAACTGCTGCGCCTCGGGTCCAGGCAGCAACGTGCAGAAGTTGAGGGCGTGGAGGAACCGCTGTTCGCTGATCCAGCGTTTCTGCTCGACCAAGATGCGGTGCATGACCGCGATCTGCCCCGCCGGCCCGCCGAAACTCAAGGCGGCGATTTTCACCCAGACCCAAAACGCCTCGCGATAGCTCACGCCGCGCGGCCTCTGGTCAGGGGCTTCGCCATCGGAAGGGAGCATTAATGCACACCTGAGCGATCGTGATTGTGCGTCTTTACCTCGGCGTTCGCATACCGAGTGCCGTGTTTCCGCGACGTTAGCCCGCCCCGCCAATTCTGAAGTTGCGTTACTTCCAAGAAAAGTGGATGCGTGCCTGACGGATGGGCGCCTGGGGCAGGGGCGAAAAACACGCGGCCATCCACGTCCAGCGCGCTGGGGCTTCGGCGTACCGTGTTGTCAGCCGTCACGATGCCCCAGCGAGCGCGACGTGGCGACCTCCAACCGT
>JALHLM010000237.1 GCA_022844585.1 Pirellulales bacterium
ACGCATCCCGACGATCGTCCTCGACCCTAAAGTGACGCACACCAGTCGCATCGCGAAGGTCCATATCACCACGGCGGCCACCGGCATCAGCGCCCCGGGCACCGCCTACCGCATGGACGAAATCCCCATGCCCCTCCGCCCGGCGCTGGTATCACCGTATCCGACAGACGAAGAAGTCGTCCGCAGAATTCGCCTGGCCCTGGCCTCCCGCTCAGCCTTCCAGCCCACCACGGCCGGAATCATGGCGAACGCCTAGAGGGCAACTGCTCCTAATCCCTCCTCCGCTTCCCCTCTCCTCCCTCTGCGTCTCCGCGCCTCCGCGGTTCAAAAAGCTCTAAGCGCAAACAGCAACGGGCGCGACCGGAACCACACATCCGATCGCGCCCGCGTGGAAAAGGAGAGGACCTGCACGAACTTGTCTTGCTTACGGACTCACTACTACTTGGAAGCCAAACCCTCGGCTGCTGGCACAAACCGGGCCTCATACGCGACGCTATTCAGAAAATTAACGGCCTGCACGTATTCCGTCGGGGTCATCTCGAAGATCAATCCCCGCAGTTCGTCTTTCATCGCGGTCGTGACCGACGCCACGTCGCGGTAATGCGCGGAACCCACGCCCGCCTGAGCGTCGCGGTCGGCCATCAGCCGATCCAACTCATTGCGTTGCGTGGCAAAGCGCTGATCGTCAAAGGCGGCCGGCCAGAACAAGGTGCCGAACGCCGCTTCGAATTGGTCTTCGTTCAAACGGTCCGGCGCGGCGTCGCGTGCGCGTTGCGCCAAGGTCTCACGACTCGGCGGCGGCCCTTGGTGCGACTCGCGATAACTTTCGTTGATCCGGCGCTTGGCGAAGAAGGTCTCCGCCTTCGTGACCGACGTTTCCAGGCTCATGCGATAAGCCTGCTCATAATTGATGGCGGCCTGCGAAGTGTTGAGGTTGTATTCCCCGGCGGACTGGATCACCGCCGCGGCGCCGCGACCGTAGCCTTCGGCCGCCGTCGAGGAATGATAGCCATAGCCGCGATAAGCGTACCCGCCCCAGCCAAACGGCTGGAATCCGGGACGACCGAACGCAATCTCATCGGCGTTTCCGATACTCGCGCCCGCCAACGTCAATACGCCGAACAATCCCGCTGCAAGTGTGTGGTGAGGTCTCATGGTTCCATTCCCTATGCTGATTGCCGCTAATCGCCTAGACAGGACAGATTGCAACCGTCGTGCCACATCTCGGGATACTCGGAGCTATCGCGCTTAATCCGATCATGCGCCAGCACTTACGACGATTCTGCGCATTCTGCCAATCGCCTCGCCAAGACGAAAAGTGTTCTCACACCGAGACGCCCCTCTCATATTGGGACGAAACTGCTGCCCGTTGGTGGGGTTCATAATCTGTTCGCATGGTCATTTGCGCGCCGCCGTGGCAACGATCTGGGCGCGCGGCGCTCGCGTGCTAAGGGACGATCATGAAAAGGTTTGGAGCGCGCGCCAGTCGCTTGCCGGCTTGCCGGCGGGCGGCGTATACTCCAAACAGCGCGACGGCGACGGCATTCATCCGGTCAGTAGCGGCCGCCCTGCGACTTTTGAACACAAAGGACTTACCAGCATGACAGTTCGGGCGCTCGTGTCGGCGGTGTTGGCGGCAAGCTGGCTGATGGGTCCGACGGTGGTGCGCGCCGCCGAGGCGACCGCCGAGGCCGATCAGGCCAAAACGCAGAAGGAACGCGAAGAATACTACGAGCTTTACAAAGTGCTCGCCGACACGCTCGACCAGGTCGAACGCAACTACGTCGAGGACGTCGACCGCCGCGAGCTGTTCGAGGCCGCCATCGAAGGCATCCTCGAAAAACTCGACCCGTACTCGAACTACATCAGCCCCGAAGAACTGAGCCGGTTTAAGACCAGCGTCGAGCAGGAGTTCGGGGGCATCGGTATCCAGGTCGGCCCCGACCGTGACGGTGGGCTGCGCGTGACGAGCCCGCTCTACGGCACGCCGGCTTATCGTGCCGGGGTGATGGCGGGCGACCGAATTACTGAAATCGCCGGAGAATCGACCGACGGCATGTCGCTCGACGAAGCGGTCCGCCGGATGAAGGGGGAAGCCGGCACGACGGTCAGTTTCAAAGTCATTCACCCGAATGGCAAGCAGGCCGAATACACGATCGAGCGCGAAATCATCCACGTCCAATCGGTGCTGGGCGCGACGCGCAAAAATGACGACACCTGGAACTTCATGTTCGATGACGAAAAGAAAATCGGCTACCTCCGCCTCACCGCCTTCAGCCGCGACACCGCCCGGGAACTGCGCGACGCCGTGAAGGAACTGCAAGGCGCCGGCATGAAGGGCCTCGTGCTCGATCTCCGCTTCAACCCCGGCGGCCTACTGAACGCCGCGATCGAAGTCTCGGACATGTTTGTCGCCGAAGGGAAGATCGTCAGCACGCGCGGCAAGAACACGGCCGAGCGCACTTGGGAAGCGGAAAAGCCCGGAACCATTGATGGCTTCCCGATCGCGGTGCTGGTCAACCACTTCAGCGCGAGTGCGAGCGAGATCGTCGCCGCTTGCCTGCAGGATCACAACGTCGCGGTGGTGATCGGCGAACGCACCTGGGGCAAAGGGAGCGTGCAGAACGTCGTCGATCTGGAAGAAGGCAAGAGTGCCCTCAAGCTCACCACGGCCAGCTATTGGCGGCCCAGCGGGAAGAACATTCACCGCGGCCCGAAAGACGATGAATCCAAAGAATGGGGCGTTAAGCCGAACGAAGGCTACGAGGTCAAGTTCTCGAACGACGAAACCTTCGCCTTGATGGAACACTGGCGCGATCGCGATATCATTCGCGCCCCGGAAGCAGCGACGAAGCCGGAAGAACCGCAAGCCGCGGCCCCGGAGCAGCCCATGGAAGCACAGCCGGCGAGCGATACCGAGCCGGAGAAAACCGACGAAGCAAAGCCTGCCGAAACGACCACGGAAGCCGCCAAGCCATTCGAAGATCGCCAACTCCAAAAGGCACTCGACTACTTGTCGACGGAACTGGCGAAGGCCGACTGAGCGGCGTTCCATCAAAGCGACGCTTTCGAGCAACAAGCCCAGGGAAGGCCTTCGCAGTCTGTCCATATGGATCGACTACGGTGGCCTTCCCTGGGCTTAAGCGTTGGAGCGGCGATCAACATCGCGGCTCCACGGAATTCATCACTCATCATTCATCACTTCCCCCATGCCTCTCCTGGCGATCGAAACCACCTGCGATGAAACCGCCGCGGCGGTGATTGACGCCGAAGGACGCGTGCTGTCGTCGATCGTGGCCACGCAAGAAAAGCTGCATGAGCGCTTCGGCGGCGTCGTGCCCGAAATCGCCTCGCGGGCACACTTGGAGCGCATCTTACCGGTCATCGACGAGGCCTTATCGCGCGCCGGCATCACGTTGGCCGACTTGAAAGCCGTCGCGGTCGCCAATACGCCGGGCCTGGCCGGGTCGCTCTTGGTCGGCGTCGCGGCGGCCAAGGCGTTGTGCGTGGCGCTCGATATCCCGCTCGTCGGCGTGAATCACTTGCACGGGCATCTCTACGCCTGCCAGGTCGCCGCCGGGCGCGACGTGTTCCCATGTATCGGGCTGATCGTCAGCGGCGGGCACACCAGCCTCTACGATTGCCGCACGCCGCTCGACTTCAAGCTACTAGGCGGAACCATCGACGACGCCGCCGGCGAGGCCTTCGACAAAGTCGCGTCGCTCTTGGGACTGCCGTTTCCCGGCGGCCCGTCCATCGAGCGCGCCACCGCGTCCGGTAACCCGCGCGCGTTCAGCTTCCCGCGATCGTTCATCCACGAGCCGGATCGCCTGGAGTTCAGCTTCAGCGGATTGAAAACCGCGGTGCGCTATGCCATTGCGATGCCCGGCACGCCCTGGCCGACGGAACCGCTCGATTCAAAGCTCGTCGCCGACCTGGCGGCAAGTTTTCAAGCGGCCGTGGTGGACGTGCTCGTGGCAAAATGCCGCCAAGCCTTGGCACGCACCAAGGCGGCGCGACTCTGCGTCGGCGGCGGCGTGGCGGCCAACAAACCACTGCGCGAGTGTCTGACAAGAATGTCCGAAGAACTCGGCGTGGAACTGCACATCGCCCCGCTGGAACTCTGCACCGACAACGCCGTCCTCGGCGCAATCGCCTGGGAACGCCTCCGCGCCGGCGAATCCGATCCGCTCACCCTCGACGCGCTCCCAGGGCTGATCCGGTAGGCGGCGACGCTTTCCAGGATTTCACCACAGAGAACACGGAGGACACGGAGAAGAGAAAAGAGGAGTGTTGAATTATTGGCGATGTTTCACTTCTAAACTCGACATGCATTTCCCTCTGTTTCTATTCTCCGTGCTCTCCGTGTCCTCCGTGGTGAATTCCGTTGCAGGCGTTGATCAACACACCGCGTAACTAAACCTAGTCAGAAGCGAAGTCGCGGTAGACGGGACTTCGTGGGCTTCGGCCGGAAGGTAGTAGAACAGCGCTCCGAGCAGGACGTACACCACTAGCAGCAGTACGCCTTCGAGCCAGTTGCTTTCGCCGTCGCCGGCGATTTGGGCCGTGATGGTCACCGCGAGCGCCATCGCCACGATCTCCGGCACGGTGAACACCAGGTCCATCGGCACGCCCATGAAGTAGCTGATCCAGACTAGGGCAGGCGCGACGAAGAGTGCGATTTGAATCGATGACCCGATGGCGATCGACAAGCTCAGGTCCATGCGATTGCGGAGAGCCACGAGCACGGCGGTGCTGTGTTCCGCCGCGTTGCCGACGATGGCCACGACGATCACGCCGACGAACAACTCGGTGAGACCAATCGCGTGGCTGGCCTCTTCGACGCTGCCGACCATTAACTCGGCCAGCACCGCCACGCAGACTGTGGCCCCGATGAGGACGCCCATCGCTTTGCCGACCGACCAGGGGGCGTGATGATCGTGCGCCGCTTCGACCGCCACGGGGTCGTCGATGCCGGCCTCCTCCACCGCCTCGCCGCTGCTGTAAAGTTGCTTGTGGGTGTGCAACGTGAAGAACAGGCTCAACGCGTACACGATGAGCAAGATTACGGCCACTTCCAGGCTTAAGTGCTCCACCTCGACGCTGTGAATCTCTCCCGCGTAGGCCGGCACGAACCGCGCCAGCAATGTTGGACCTGTCAGGGCGATAATCGCCAGCGTCATCAACGTGGCCGCAGTGCGCGTCGCCAACGGGCTGAAGCGTTGAATCTTGTACTTGAGGCCGCCGGCCAACAGCGCCGCGCCCAGCACGAGCAAGATATTGCCGATGATCGACCCGGTCAGCGACGCCTTGATAATGGCGTGCATCGACTGCACCCGTTCGGGATGGCGCATTGCCTCCACCAGGGCCATCACGGCGATAATCAACTCCGCCGCATTGCCGAACGTGGCGTTCAACAGCCCGCCGACGCCTTCGCCCAGCCGTGAAGCCAGATGCTCCGTGGCATGCCCCATCCAACCGGCGACCGGAATGATCGCGATCGCGGCGGCGGCGAAAATCATCGTCGGCGAAGCCCAGGCGGCGCCCTGTCCGTGAGCGACTTCCAGCGCGATGGCGATCGGAAAAAACACTAGCAGCCAATTCAGCGACGGCTTGGCCAACTGCTTCCAGAATCCGGACATCAGGCCACCCAGGCGTTGCGATTGTGGATCATTTGGCCGGATTGTAGGCCAGGCGTGCCGCTCTGGCCACAAGGGAATGTGGAGAAAGTGAAGGTCGGATAGAATGGGTGAGGAGTATAGGAGTAAAGGAGTTGTTGTTTCCCCGAGCCCATTCGTCATTCGACATTCGTCATTGCCCCCAATGCCTACCGGACTGTCCCACGAGCCTGTTGAACTCATTGTGCCGCCGGAACACGCCGGTAGCCGGCTCGATGTGTTCTTGGCGCAGCACTTCACCGATCACAGCCGCGTTCAACTGCGCCGCGTGATTACGGCCGGCGGCGTGCGGATTGGCGACCAGGGAGGCAAGCCGAGTTATCGGTTGCTGGCCGGGCAGACCATCCAAATCGTCTTGCCGGCGATGCCTGAGGCCGGGCCGAAGCCGGAAGCGATCCCGATCGACGTCCTGTATGAGGATGATTGGCTCGCGTTGGTCAATAAACCGCCAGGCATGGTGGTCCATCCGGCGCGCGGTCATTGGAGCGGTACGCTGACCAGCGCGTTGGCGCACCACTTCTCGTCATTGAGCGGCGCCGGCGGCGTGACGCGGCCCGGGATTGTGCATCGGCTTGATCGTGACACGAGCGGCGTGATTCTGATCGCCAAGAACGATACGGCGCATCATCGCCTCGCCGCGCAATTCGCCGAGCGCGAGATCGAAAAGCAGTATCTCGCCCTGGTTGTCGGCGTGCCGGATCGGGATCGGGATTTGATTGACCGGCCGATCGGCATGCATCCGCATCAGCGCGACAAGATGGCCATTCGCCCGCTTGATCCCGATAGTCGCACTGCGCAGAGCTTTTACGAAGTGCGCGAGCGATTCAAGCACTTCGCGCTCGTGGCGATTCAACCCAAGACGGGCCGCACGCATCAGATTCGCGTCCACCTGGCCAGCATCGGCCATCCGGTGCTATGCGACGCCCAATACGGCGGCCGCGACGCGATCTCGCGCGGCGAACTCCTCGGCGGTAAACCGGACGATGATGTGGTGCTCAACCGCCAGGCGTTGCACGCGGAACGACTTTCCTTTTCGCATCCAGAAGATGGTCGCCGAGTGACGGTCGAAGCGCCATTGCCGGCGGATATGCTCGCGGTGCTTGGGATCCTTCGCAGTACGGAGTAGCCGCGAGGCTGTGTTCACCGCGGGTGCCTGGGGCAGGGGCAATGAAAGCGCCGTCGCCATGGTCCAACCGCTGGGGCTTCGCTGGACGAATCAACAAATCGCCACGATGCCCTAGCTGATTCGACTTGGTTACTTCGGTAGTACGCCTCAGCCCCAGGCACCCGCCGGAAAGGCAAACGAGGTCGCGTCACTTCTCAGCGCGATGTCGCGTCAAGAAAGAGCGTCCTCTCCCCCTCGCTAGCGCTTCGGGTTGGTGTTACTGATCGGGGGCGGGGCGAATTGTCCCGGCGCTTGGGCGAAATGAAACGGCGACGGCGGGCCGACGGGCGCGGTTTGCGCGTGTTCCAGCAGAATGCGGCGCACTTCCAGCACGGCCAAGGGATGTTGATGCACGCGGGAGTGATCGGCGTTGATCACGACTTCGGAATCGACGCCGTCGAGATGCGCGCTCTCGTACGACACGATGCCGTCGGTGCCGGCGGCGAATTTGCCGACGATGCCTTCTTCCGGCAGCACGCCGATTACGTTGTGGAAATGCACGCCGGGCGCGGGACGCGCGGAAACTAGCACCGGCAACAGCGGCGAATCGGGCGCGAGGCTATCGAGGCTCGTCTTGGCTTCCTGGAACGACGCGTCGCGGAACAAATCCGGGTTATCGCGCCGCAGTTCGTCAGAGCCGGTCATCAACATCGCCGGCAGCGTGATGAGCTTGCGTCCCAGATAGCGCGTCGTGTTGTTGGCGAACTTGCTGCCACGATGCGGCGTGCCGATCGTGACCACGCGTTTCACGGATGGATTCGCATGGAAGTAAAACGTGCCGCCGAGGACTTCGCGCGTCTCGTGGCTGGCCTTCACCAGGTGGAACGGCTTGGTGGCCACGGCGTCCCAGAATTGATTGCCGCTTTCCACGACCTGCAATTTTGAAATCAAGCCGCCCATACTGTGCCCGACGAGCACCATCTGATCCAAACTGCCTTCACGCCGCGACGGATCGACGGCGGTTCGCACCTTCGCGAGGTCCTGCCGCAACTGCGCCGCGCTATACCAGAATGGCTGCCCTGTGGGATACAGATAGAACCAGAACTGATAGCGCGAGCGGATGTTCGGATCGCTGCGCAGATCGTTGAACATCTCCATCCACGTGAGCGGACTCGACCACAGCCCATGCACCATCAGCACGGGAATCTTGCCCGGCTGATACGGTTCCAACATGTAGAGGCCGGAGACCGCGGCGGTTTTGTCCGGCCGCAGCAGGCCCGCGGTGCTGAGTTTGTTGAGCTGCGGGTTGTTCAAAAAATGCGCGAGCGGCGTGCTCAGGTCGCATTCCAATGGCACGCGCCGTGCGCCGACCCAGTTGTCGGTCGACGTTAACGGATCGCAGAGTTCCAATACCGCGCGATGTCGCTTGCCGCCGCCGGTTCCTGATTCGTCCGGCAGCAATCGCAGAAACGCCGTCACCGGGAAGCTGAGGCCCGGCGGATAGAATTTCTCCGTTGCGTCTTCCCCGGGATGACTCTTGCGCACGGCGATCATCGGCACGCCGAGGCCGTAGCCGTGGTACTGATTGGTCAGGCCGTTGACTTCGTAGTCGGAGCAGAACTCCAGCTTCTCGAAGTCGTCGTCGTGCCAGGCGGTCCCGCAGGAGACCACGCGCAGATCCCAGGTGTCGGTCGCCGAGGTAATCTCGCAATCGCAACCCGGCGCGAGATTGCCTTGCTTCTGCATCAACCGCATCGCGCCCTCGAGCGCGCCGTTGTAGAGATCGCAGGCGCCGCGAAAGTGCGGATCGTAAGGATTTCGCCATTCCGCGTGTTGATCGTCGAACAGGTAGATATACGCGTAGGCGACGCTCGCTCCATAGAAGTCGAGCGCCTTTTTAGCGTCGTGCTTCTCCGCCCGTTTCGCGGCGAGGTAACTCAACTCCGCGTAGGCGTGCAGCTTCTCAGCGCTGGGTTCGCGCTCAATGCACTGCTGGAACTTCGCGAGCAGTTCCTTCGAATCGAGATCGAGTTGATCGTCCAGATCGTACTTGCGCAATACGAGCATCGTGCGCTCGCTCGGTTGCGGCCCGTACCAACTCGCGAGC
>JALHLM010000238.1 GCA_022844585.1 Pirellulales bacterium
CAAACTCTTATGCTGACGGCCTTGCCCGTCATTCAGAAGGCGCTGTCACCGACGGAGACGGAGGTAGCCCGCCTGATTGTCCGCGACTGGAAGGCCAACGATATCTGCAAGGAGTTGGGCATCACCATGTCGACGTTCCAGTCTCACCGCACGCACATCCTCAAGAAGCTCGGCGTACCCGGCACAGCGGGCATCACGCCAAGGCGGTTGGCTCCGACCCCGCGAATGAGTACCGAGTCAGCTTTGAGCCGGTGCCTCAAGAGTTGTGGCAATGCATCGAATGGTATGACTGGAATCGTGGCGCGTGGCGCGACATCGGCGAGCACGAGTTCTTTCGCGATCAAAGCTGAATGAAGCGAATCCGACACGCCCCGCCCTAACCGGCGGGGTTTTTCATGCGCGCCATGCTAGAATCGCGGGCATGGACTACCTGCCGCACGTCGAGAAGTTCATGCCCTGGGGAGTGTTCTGCTCCCTAGTCGGAATCGTGCTTCTACTGCTGGCTGCTGTGGCCGTAATCCTGGCACTTAAAGCCCGTCGGCGAGACTAGCCGTTTCAAACGGCATCACGACCGCTACGTGCTACACTTCTGCATGGAAAACACCCCGCCTATCACCAAGCCATGCGTCGTCTGCGGCCGTCCGATCCCACGAAATCCGTCGGTGAGCGACTACGGATGGACGTCTCGGATGTACTGCGTATCATGCGCCAAGAAGCCGCGCGACTACAAAAAAGCTAGGCCGCAGACCGGGGCGACAAGCCGCTAGCCGTTTTCTATTTGGCGCGCGGGCAAACTGCACCGCTTCGGGCATCGCGCGATGATGGCTTCCAGCCGGTCGCGTAGGTCGCGGTTGCGTTGGTCAGTGGCCATGGGGCCAGTATGATTGCGGTCAGCTCCGTCTTTCAGGGCAACGAGACGCGATAATCGACGCCACTTTCGTGAATTGACGCTGCAGCGGCACTGCTAGGCTCAGCGTGATGAATTGGCCGAACACCAGTCGATGGAGTCTGCGGCGATGTTTCAGCGGCGATGACGCCAAATGGTCTTTTTCTGCTCAACACTGGTCCTTCGGACTACATCTAACGAATAATGCTGGCGTAGGTAGTCGGCCAGAAGCTGACACCGGAAGGAAGGTAAATTGATGAAGCCGGTTGATACTCGACGCCGCGAGCATGGAGCCTCGGTCTGGGAGATATTGCTTAGAATCCCAACCTGGCCGAATGTCACTATAGCGTGGCTCGTGCTGCAGTTTCCACGACTACGTGACGCAAACTTTTAGTCACCCAGCAAAAGCCCCGCCGTAACCGGCGGGGTTTTTCATGCGCTTGAGGTGTCCACAGCATCTTTGACACGCTGCCCTAAGTATGGTGTCGCCGACACCCGCATCGAGACGATTCGACACGTTTTCAACCGGCGGCAAGGTGTCCACCTGGCTAAGGCACCGCTGCTCTAACCGTGGTGTCCCCGACACCCGCAACCACCCACGACACCCGCTAACTACAGTGAAGTTGCAAAAAGGGTGACCTGCAATCGAGTCTAGAAAATAAGCACTTATTGCGTAGTTCGGCGGGTTCGCGGACTCTCGCCATTTTGCATTAGAAGTCCGCTGCTCTATCCAGTTGAGCTACGGGCGCTTGAAATTGTTGACGAGGCGTTGCTGGACGCTTGCAGGGCGGCTCAACAACTGCCGTTTGCATCAAGTATCGGTCGGCGTCATCGGCACCGTTTCATTGTCTAAGAATAGCACAATGCCCTTCGCTCCGCATTTGGGTCCCTCGCCGAATCATGCCCGAGCCGCGCGATGCAATTTGCATGCCTTCGGCGGCGTAGTCGCTATTGCGATGGAATCATCGCGACCCCGACTTTCTGGATTCGCATCGATTGAATTCAGGCTGCTTTCGTGGGACATTGTTTGTGTCTTAGGAGGTTGCCGCGACAATCTGCAGGCTCATTTTCATGGTGATCAGGCCCTCAGAAGTTCTGGATGGATCGCATCGTTGGCGGCAACCATTCGAATCGCTTACCACACGAATCTACGATGTCTGACGAAACACCGACAACACCGAAGCAAGTGGCGAGTTGGCGCAGACGCGCCGGGCTGGTCGTGGCCGGCTTGCTGATCGCCTACCTGGTGATTGCGTATGGGATCCTGCCGCTGGTTTGGGATCGTTACGCCACGCGGCATCCGACGATGGACGACGTGCCCGGCATCACCGAGACTGGCGATAAAATCCCCGGCGACCCGCTGAATTTGGCGCTGATCGGGTCGGAACGTGACATCAAGCGCGCGATGGTTGCCGCGAAGTGGTATCCGGCTGATCCGCTGACACTGAAGAGCTGCTTGGAGATCGCCGAAGCCACGGTGCTGAAGCGTCCGTATGACGAGGCCCCGGTCAGCAGCTTGTATCTCTTTGGCCGCAAGGAAGACCTGGCCTTCGAGCAACCGGTCGGCGACGATCCGCGCCAACGGCATCACGTGCGATACTGGCGATCGCCCAAGTCGGACGCCGATGGCCGCCCGATTTGGGTGGGCTCCGCGACGTACGACAAACGCGTGGGGTTCAGCGACACGACCGGTCAGATCACGCATCACATCGCCGCCGACATCGATGCCGAACGGGACCATGTGATGCGATGCCTGGAAACGGCCAAGGTACTGACGGAGCGGTACGCCGTCGATGATTTTCACGAGGAACGCTCGGGCAAAAATGGCGGCGGCGATCCTTGGACGACGGACGGCAAACTCGACGTCGGGATTCTGACGGCCAGCGACTGAGCCGGCGACGATTTCACGTCGGCATCCAATTCAACGAACTGGCGCATGGCATTGGCTCGCCGGTCCTTCGTTTGTTTCTCTGCCCAGTTGTGACGCCCGTGCCGTCGGACTAAGCTGCTGGGAATCGCTCCCCACACACTTGCCCGACGCGCCAGCGAGCGGGAGTCGACGAGGCGTCTCAGCGCGATAATGCGATGAGAACTGCGTCCGATCCCCCTCGCTGGCGCTTCGGGTTGGTGTTCGCACTCCTACCGGCATCACATCCCATGCGCGCGCCCCTTCAATTCCATCTCGCCACAGCGATCTTTCTCGGCTGCGTTTCCAACGCGCTGGCCGAAAAACGTGAATTCAATGTCATCGTCAGTGCAGGTAATCACGCGCGGAATTTTTCGCCCGCGATGGCCTTGATCGATTTGCCGGAATATTACCCGGCCAATCCGCTGGCAATCCTGTCGGACGCGTCGGGCAATCGGCATGACGCCCAGTTGACGCCGGTCAGTCTCTTGACGGCTGATAAGGACACTCCCGCGGGAATGCGTCGCTACGAATTGCATTTCATGGTGGTGCATCAGGAAGCAGGCAGCACCTGGAAGGGGACGTTGGAGGTTCTCGATCGCTCCTCCGCGAATCAGTCGCCGGAAGCGCAGCCCTCCTCGTTTTCCTGGACCGAGCCGAACGAGCAATCGGTCGAACTCCGCCGCGATGAATCGCCCTTGCTGCGCTATATGTTTGCGAAGCTCGACGAAACCACGCCGGAGCGCCGCGCGGAGACGTACAAAGTCTATCACCAGGTCTTCGACCCAACGGGAAAGACGGTCCTCACGAAAGGCCCGGGCGGATTGTTTCCACACCATCGTGGACTTTTCTACGGCTTTAATCGCATCAGCTATGGCGACGGCCGCTCGGCGGACACGTGGCACTGCACAAACGGCGCGTATCAATCGCACGAGGGATTCCTTTCGTCGGAAGCTGGTGCGATCCTCGGGCGTCACACGGTGAAGGTCGCCTGGCATGGCCAGGAGAGCGAAGTCTTCGCCAACGAAGCGCGGGAGATGACTGCGTATGCTTTGCCGAACGGGACGTTGATTGAGTTCGCCTCGCGTTTGCGAAGCACCGTCGGGCCCGTGAAACTCGATGGCGACCCGCAGCACGCGGGCTTTCAATTTCGCGCGGCGCAGGAAGTTGCGGACGTGACCAATAAGGAGACGTACTACATCCGTCCCTTCGGCAAAGGCGCGGCCGGCGATACGCTCAATTGGCCCGAGGCGAAAGAGATGGTCAACTTGCCGTGGCACGCGATGAGCTGCGTGATCGGCGGCCAGCGCTACACTGTTGCCATGCTCGATCGGCCGGAGAATCCAAAAGAGTCCCGCTTCAGCGAACGGGACTACGGCCGCTTCGGCTCGTACTTCGAATACCAACTCGACGAGGACAAACCGCTGGAACTCAATTACCGCGTCTGGGTGCAAGTCGGCGAAATGTCCGCCGAGGAAATCGAAGCCAAGAGCCAGGATTTCGTCGAACCTGTCGCAGTGACGGTGACGCCGCGATAAGGGGTTTGCCCGCGAAACACGCGAAACATGCTAATGAAGGACGGGGGAGTTCGTCGCGCCAACTCAATTCAGTCCCCTCAGTGAAGTCCTTATTTCGTGTGTTTTGCGTGTTTCGCGGGCCGAAACCAAACTGCTTGCGACGGTGACGTCGGCGATTTACGATATGGTCCGTCGCGCGTTTTTGTCGCGGCGACCTGCCTGAAGTTCTTCGTCCTCTCCCACTCTGGATGCGCCCTCCATGAGAACGCTTGCTTTGCTTGCCGTAGCTGTCGCCATGCTCTCCTGCACCGCGACGCTTTCCGCCGCCGACAACACGCCGCCGGACGGCTATACCGCGCTGTTCAACGGCAAGGACTTGGAAGGTTGGAAAGGCCTGGTCGGCGATCCGAAATCGCGGGCGGCGATGAGCGCGGACGAACTGGCGGCCGCGCAGAAAACGGCCGACGCCAAGATGCGCGAGTGCTGGAAAGTGGTCGACGGCGTGCTCGTCTTCAATGGCAAGGGGGACAGCCTCTGCACAGTGAAGGACTATGGCGATTTCGAGATGTTGGTCGATTGGAAGATCGAAGAGGCGGGCGATTCCGGCATTTATCTGCGGGGCAGCCCGCAGGTGCAGATTTGGGACCACAAGCTCCGCGATATCGGCTCTGGCGGGCTATTCAATAACGAGAAAAATCCGGCCAACCCGCTGGTCCTGGCCGACAAGCCAGTCGGCGAGTGGAACACGTTCTATATCAAGATGGTGGGCGATCGCGTCACGGTGAAGCTGAACGACAAGCTCGTCACTGACAACGTCCTGATGGAAAACTACTGGGAGCGCGACAAGCCGATCTATCCGACCGGGCAGATCGAACTGCAAAACCACGGCAACACGCTGTATTTCAAGAATATCTACGTCCGCGAGTTGAACAACACGGCCTCGGCCGGCGGTTTTGGCGAAATCCGCCGCTTCGATCCACGACTCGACGCCATTGTGCCCAAAGATGCGCAGATGGAAAAACTCGCCGAGGGTTTTGAATGGTCCGAAGGCCCAGTCTGGGTACGCGACGGCGGCTATTTGCTGTTTTCGGATATTCCCAACAACGCCGTAATGAAATGGAAAGAGGGCACGGGCATCGAACTGTTCCTCAAGCCGGCCGGCTACACCGGCAGCGCCGCCCCGAGCGGCGAACCTGGCTCCAACGGCCTGCTGGTCGATAAGGAAGGTCGCCTCGTCCTTTGTGAACACGGCGACCGGCGCGTGGCGCGGCTCGAAAAGAACGGCAAGAAAACCACGTTGGCCGATAAATACGACGGCAAGCGATTCAACAGCCCGAACGACGGCGCGTTCAAATCCAATGGCGACCTGTATTTCACCGACCCGCCCTATGGATTGCCGAAACAGGCGAATGATCCCACGCGCGAACTGGATTTCTGCGGAGTGTATCGCGTCTCCACGGACGGGAAGGTGACGCTGCTGACGGACAAGATGACGCGGCCGAACGGCATCGCCTTCTCGCCGGATGAGAAGACGCTGTACATCGCGCAGTCCGATGGGGCCGCCCCAGTCATCAAGGCCTTTGACGTCAAAGACGACGGGACGATCGACGCTGACAAAGGACGCCTGTTCTTCGACGCCACGAAATACTTCGGGAAAGAACCGGGCTCGCCGGACGGGCTAAAATGCGACGTTCACGGCAATGTTTTTGCGACCGGCCCGGGCGGCGTGTGGATCCTCGCCTCGGATGGTACGCCACTCGGCCTGCTGGCCACGGGACAGGCCACGGCCAATTGCGGCTTCGGCGACGACGGCTCCACGCTCTACATCACCGCCGACATGTACCTGGTGCGGATTAAGCTCACCACCAAGGGCGCGGGCTTCTAACGCGAACGCGACGTCCAAGCCCAGGGAAGGCCTCCAAGAATCGTTGCCAATGGAACGATTCTTAGGGCCTTCCCTGGGCTTTTTCTATAGACCGCGCCGCGCCGTTACGGCAACTTCACGCTCGGCAACGACTGAATCACGCGGCGCAGTTCGCTTTCCCAGTGGCTGCGCAGTTCCGTCAGCCGCGGGTCGCTGGCGGTGAGCCGGGCGCGGCGGCGCAGATCGAATTCGTCCGGCGCGTAGGCGACGATATCAATCGGCGGGCCGACCGCCATGTTGGAGCGCATCGTCGAATCGATTGACAAGAGCGCGTACTTTGTCGCTTCCTCGAGCGTCGTCTCGTGATGCCGCACGCCACGGTCGAGGATAGGTCGGCCATATTTGCTCTCGCCAATCTGCAAGAACGGCGATTCCACGGTCGCCCGCAATGGATTCCCCTGCGGGTAGATCAGATACAGGTGATGCTCTTCGCCGCGAATCTGGCCGCCGACAATCAGGTTGATATTGAAGCCGATCCCGTCGCGTTCCAGGGCGGTGCGGTCTAACTCGGCGACCTTGCGCACATGCCCGCCGACGCAGCGTGCCGCGGCGTAAAAATTTACCGCGGAAGCCAGTCCCTGCCCGCGGGCGAATTCCTCGTCCAGCAGCGTAATCACCGATTGGGTGATCGAGAGGCTGCCGCTGGAAAGGATGACGAATACGCGTTCGCCAGGGGTGACAAAGGTGTGCAGCTTGCGGCAGGTGTCGACCTGGTCGATGCCGGCGTTGGTGCGCGAGTCGGAGGCCAGCACCAGGCCGGCTTCGGTCTTGATGCCCAGGCAGTACGTCATGCGGGTTTATTCCCTCAATGTTGGACTTCCGGTCGATCTTGTTGCTGTTGGCACATGGCTTGCAATTCCACTATAACCAACCTTCGATTCAGGCCCGGCAAAGTGCGAGCAGTTTACCCTAAATCATTTCGTCCGCAAGTTTTGCGAGTTTAGTTCGACGTCGACGGGCGAACCGCCCTCGAGTCGTTCCCCGCAAACTTGTCGGACGGCTGCTCGATTTTCCGGCGAACGCTGCCCACGTTCCGCGCGATGCGCCAAGTTGAGACTGCCCCACCCCATGAACCACCCCACGTCGGTGCATCCGGTCCGAAATGAGAATGAGCCTCGCCTGACGGACGGCTACGAGTTAGGTGCCGCCTTCGACGAAATGCTCGACGCCGACGGCAATCCCCGGCCGCATTACGAGCCGCTCTACCGGCGCCTGCGAACGATGAGCTCCACGGAGTTTCGCCGCCGCAAGAGCATGACCGACCTGACGATGCAACAGGAAGGGGTCGGCTTCACCGTCTACCGCGCCGATGAAGGCATCGAAAGGGTCTGGCCGATGGACCCGGTGCCGCGGATCATTCCGGCACATGAGTGGAGCGAGATTGAACGCGGACTGGCGCAACGGCTCACCGCGCTCAATCATTTCCTGCACGACATTTATCATCAGCAGCACATCCTGCGCGACGGCGTGGTCGACCCGCGCTTGGTCTACGGCGCCGCGTATTTTCGGCGTGAGTTCATGGGTGCGACCGTCCCCAAAGACATTTACATCCACATTTGCGGATCCGACCTGATTCGCGACACCGACGGCCGTTACGTCGTTTTGGAAGATAACGGCCGCACGCCGTCCGGCGTGAGCTACATGCTGCAAAACCGGCAGGTGCTGAAGCGCGTGTTCCCGCAGGTCTTCGAGCTGTACGACGTGCGGCTTACCGACGACTACCCGGCCTGCCTGCTGGACGTGCTCAAGTTCATCGCCCCGCCGCCGGCCGCGGCCGATCCCACGGTCGTGCTGCTGAGCCCCGGCATTTACAACTCCGCGTATTTCGAACACAGCTTTCTCGCGCAACGCATGGGCATCGAGTTGGTCGAAGGGCGCGATTTGCTCGTCGACCAGAGCCGCGTCTTCATGCGGACCACGCGCGGGCTGCGCCGCGTCGACGTGATTTATCGCCGCATCGACGACGATTTTCTCGATCCGCTGACTTTCCGTCCCGACAGCATGCTCGGCGTGCCGGGCCTGGTGAACGCGTACCGCGCCGGGAACGTCTCGCTGGCGAACAGCATCGGCACGGGAATCGCCGATGACAAAGGCATTTACCCGTTCGTTCCGGACATGATCCGCTATTACTTGAAGCAGGATCCGATTCTCCAGAACGTCGAAACCTTTCGTCCGCAGTTGCCCAGTCACATGAGTCACGTGCTGGCGAACCTGGACAAGATGGTCGTAAAAACGGTGAACGAATCCGGCGGCTACGGCATGTTGATCGGCCCGGCGTCGACCGCGGAGCAGCGCGAGGAATTCGCGCGGCTGATCAAGGCCAAGCCGCGCGATTACATCGCCCAACCCACGATTCAACTCAGCACGCATCCCACGTTCGTCGACGGCACGCTGGAAGGCCGGCACGTCGACTTGCGTCCCTTCATCCTGTACGGCGAACGCATCACCATCGTCCCCGGCGCACTCACCCGCGTCGCCCTGCCGAAAGGCAGCCTGGTGGTCAACAGCTCACAGGGTGGTGGAAGCAAGGATACTTGGGTGTTGGCGGAGTAAACGAGAATGATGAATGATGAATGATAGCGAAGACTTGTATCTGAACAATTCATCATTCTGCATTCATCATTCATCATTTGGC
>JALHLM010000239.1 GCA_022844585.1 Pirellulales bacterium
TCTGGAAACTAGGAACTCATGTCAGAAACTACCGTTCAACAGCGGCTGTTGGAGTATGTCCAGCGGCCCAACTATCGGCCCGTGAAGCCGAAGGTGATCGCCAAGAAACTCGAACTCACCGAGGACCAAATCGGCGAACTGCGTCGCGCGATTCGCCAGCTCGTCAAGGCGGGTCAGCTCGCTTACGGCGAGAAGCATTTTGTAAGATTCACTGGCAAGCCCGCTCCGGTTGTCGGCGGTGATGTCGTCATCCCGGAAGAGGCTCCGACCAATGGCGAACGCGTCATGGACGCCCCCAAGAAAAAGAAAAAGCAGCATGATGCCGTCGCGACGGACGCGGCGCCGTCCGATCGCGTGATCGGGACATTTCGACGCAAGGAAAAAGGCTTCGGCTTCGTCCGGCCGCGTTCGGCCTTGCCGGGCGGGTTGCCGATGCAGGATCTCTACATCGCCGGCGATATGGCCGGCGACGCCTCGAGCGGCGACCTGGTGCTCGTGAAAATGCTCGACCGCGGCCGCGCTGGTCTGGGGCCGCGCGGCGCGATCGTCGAAGTGCTGGAACGCGATACGCACCGCTTCGTCGGCACGTACTTCGAACGCGCCGGATCCGGATATGTGCAGGTCGACGGCACGCTGTTTGCGCAGCCGGTATTTGTCGGCGATCCCGGCGCGAAGAATGCGCAGCCGGACGACAAGGTGGTCATCGAGATGATTCGCTTCCCGTCGCACGCCCGCGACGGCGAAGGCGTGATCTCGGAAGTGCTCGGCAAGCGCGGCGAGCCGGGCGTCGATACGCTGTCGATCATCCACGAATACAACCTGCCCGGCGATTTTCCGGACGACGTGCTGGAGAATGCCCGCGAAGAGGCCGAGGCGTTCGTCGAGGAAGTCGCCGAGGGACGGCTCGATCTGACCAACACGACGATCATCACCATCGATCCGATCGACGCGCGTGATTTCGACGACGCGATTTCGCTGGAACGGACAAAGGACGGCGGTTGGCGATTGGGTGTGCATATCGCCGACGTGTCGCACTTCGTGAAGCCCAAGACGCCGCTGGACCGCGAGGCCTACAGCCGCGCGACGAGCATTTACTTGCCCGATCGCGTGATTCCGATGCTGCCGGAGATCATCTCCAACAGTCTAGCGAGTCTGCAGCCGGATCGCGTCCGATTTACGAAGACGTGTTTCATCGAGTTCTCGGCCGAAGGCGTGCCGACGCATAGCGAGGTGCACAACTCCGCGATCAAGAGCTGCCGTCGGTTCGCCTACGAGGAAGTCGACGAATATCTGGCCGACCGCGAGGCCTGGCGCGAGAAGCTCACGCCAGCCGTGCATCAATTGCTCGCGCACATGCACGAATTGGCGATGATGTTGCGCGCGCGTCGCATGCAACGCGGATCGTTGGAATTGTCGATGCCCGAGGTGAAAGTCGACCTCGACCCGCAGGGCCGCGTGATCGGCGCGCATCGTGTGGAAAACACGGTCAGCCACCAGATCATCGAGGAGTGCATGCTGGCCGCCAACGAAGCAGTGGCCGAGATGATCCACGCCAAGGATTGGCCGTTCTTGCGGCGGATTCATCAAGCGCCCGACCCGCGTAAACTCAAGGCGCTGACGGAGTTCGTCAACTCGCTGGGAATTGAAACGGAAAGCCTCGAAAGCCGCTTCGAAATGCAGGCCGTTTTGAAACGTGTCGAAGGCCAACCGGAACAGCAGGCGGTTAACTACGCGGTGCTGCGCTCCCTGCAACGCGCGGTCTACGGTCCCACCGTGGAAGGCCACTTCGCGTTGGCGAGCGACTGTTATTGTCATTTCACGTCGCCGATTCGCCGCTACCCGGATTTAACGATCCATCGGCTGATCGACACGATGTTGGCTCACCGCAAGCCGCACCAGGATTTCGACGCGCTGGTGATTTCGGGCGAACATTGTTCCGAGCGTGAGCAGACCGCCGAAAGCGCCGAACGCGATTTGACCAAGGTCAAGCTGCTGAATTACCTGAGCGAGCGGATCGGCGAGCAAATGGAAGCCATCGTGACCGGCGTCGAAGAGTATGGCCTGTTCGCGATGGGCGTCGAACTGCCGGCCGAGGGCTTGATCCACGTCACGTCGCTGTCGGACGATCGCTATCGCTATGACGCCCGGTCCCACACCTTGTCGGGAAACCGTTCTGGGAACACGTTTCGGCTCGGCGACCGCATCCAAGTGGAAGTCGCGCGCGTCGATCTCGACCGTCGCGTCCTCGATTTCCGCGTCGTCGATCACCGCCCGCGCCAACCGCTCGTCGAACGGCCAGGCCGCCCCGCTCATGCTGGCCCGAAGCATCCCAGGTCGCAAGGCAACTCCTCACGTGGCAAGAAGAACGTGCCCAAGACGAAGCCGAAAAAGCGACGCAAGTCGCTGTAGCCGCAACGACGCGCCGACGAGTGCGGCTCACGCCAGCACTAAAAACTGAACACTGAAAACTTCAAACTCCCCCTTTGAACTACCTCGCCCACGGCTTCCGCTTCGTCGATCGCCCGTACTTCCTGGCTGGCGCCGCGCTGCCGGATTGGCTGAGCGTAGTGGATCGCCGTTGCCGGGTGCGGTCGAAGCATGTCCTGCCGTGGTGCGATGGAGACGACGCCGCGTTGGCGGAATTCGCCCGCGGCGTGGCGCAGCATCACTTCGACGACGGCTGGTTCCATGAGACGCAGGCGTTCTACGATCTGAGTTGGCAACTCACGTGTGCGTTTCGTGCGCGGCTGAATCCCGACGATGGCATGCGGCCAAGTTTCCTGGGGCATATCGTGGTTGAGTTGCTGCTCGACGCGGCACTCCACGAGCAATCGCCAGGATTGTTGGACGCCTACTACGATGCGCTCGACCTTGTCGATCCGGCGGAGATTGAAACGTGGGTCGCGCAGCTAGCGCCGCGGCCGGCGACGGACTTAGGGCGATTCATCGACTTGTTTCGTCAGTCCAGATTCTTGTACGACTACGCCGACGATGCCAAACTGTGCTACCGGCTGAACCAGGTGATGCGTCGCGTGGGGCTGCCGGCATTGCCTGAGACCATTTGCGAAGTCTTGGCTCCGGCGCGGGCGGCGGTCGCCGCGCGTGTGCCCGAGCTTTTGGCGTGCGCCCCCACACCCATCCACGGCGAGGAGTTGACGCGATGAAATTCGGCCTGAACATGCTGCTTTGGACCGACACCGTAACCGAGGCCCATTTTCCAGTCTTGGAAGAGATCAAGCGTCTGGGCTACGACGGTGTCGAACTGCCGATTTTCAATCTGGATCCCGCCCCCTATGCCACTCTGGGCAAACGCCTGGACGCCATCGGGCTCAAGCGCACGGCAGTCACCGTGCGGACCGCGTCGGACAATCCGATCAGCCCCGACGCCGCGGTGCGGAAGGCAGGCGTGGAAGCAAACCGGCGGACTTTGGAGTGCTGCCAGGCCGTCGGGGCGGAGACGCTCGTGGGCCCGTACCACTCGGCGCTCGGTGAGTTCACCGGCAAGGGCCCGACGGATGACGAGTTCAAGTGGGGCGTCGATTCCATGAAGGCGACCGCCGAGCATGCTGCCAAATGCGGGGTCATGCTGGGTGTGGAATACCTGAACCGCTTCGAGACGTATCTCCTGACGTCGGCGGCGGATACGGCGCGATTCATCGAGGCCGTGAATCATCCCTCCTGCAAGATGATGTACGACACGTTCCACGCCAACATCGAGGAAAAGGACCTTGCCCAGGCCATTCGAGCGGCCGGAAAACACATCTGCCACGTGCATATCTCGGAGAACGACCGCAGCACGCCGGGCGCCGGGCACGTGGACTGGAAGACGTCTTTTTCGGCGCTCCGCGAGATCGGCTACGACGGCTGGTATGTCATCGAGGCCTTCGGCCTGGCGTTGCCGGCCTTGGCGGCAGCGACCAAGATTTGGCGCCGCATGTTCACTGACGAAATGCAATTGGCCCGGGACGGCTTGGCATTTATGAAGCGTGGCTGTCAGGGGTAGGACGAGGCGGCGCCCCCACCTTTTAGGGAGATAACTTGGCCTAAAACAGCGGCCCTAGACGAATTTCGACCATTCCAGGATTCCGAAGAATGTGCGGAATTCGTGAATAGTTCTTGAATCAAAGCCGAACAATTGCCATACTATGCGGCACAGAGAAAGGCCAGCAGGTTCGTTCGAATCATCCACCCTGGGCTGACGGTCCGTCATGTCCAGGCGCGCGCTGGGGCCGTGTCTTTCGTACTCATTTCTGTCTCTCATTTTAGTGCTGCCGTTCGGAGCAGTCGAAGGAGCCGCGTCATGCGACGACGTAGAGCGTCTGGCTTTACGCTGGTGGAGTTGTTGGTGGTAATTGCGATCATCGGCATCTTGATCGCCTTGTTGTTGCCCGCCTTGCAAATCGCTCGCGAAGCCGCGCGGCGTGCGCAGTGCACGAACAACATCAAGCAATTGACCTTGGGCTGCCATACGTTCATGGCCACCCAGAACTCGTTCCCGGCTGGCGTGCCGATCTGCCAGACGAGACCCAACTGGGGAGCGCAGTACGGAACTCAGGCGGCAGCGCCGGGCGGCCTTTGGTGCGCGGGTCCCAACTGGGCGATGAACATCTTGGGCCAGATCGAGCAGCCGGCCTTGCACAAGTTCACGCTCAAGTGCATGAATACCGAGTGGAGCGCCTGCGACGATTGCGAGCATATGGAAGGGGCCGTCGGCACGGAAACACCTACGCCGTTCCTTTGTCCCACGTCGGAGCGCGCAGTGCAGAGAACCTCGGCCGCTTCAAACGGTTTGGCCCTGGAGAATCTCTCCAAAGGAAACTATGTCGCGAACTTCGGCAAGTTTTCCTACGGCTCGTACCAGGTTCCGACGGAAGCGGGCGCATTCCAGCCCGAACCAATCTTCGCCATGAAGGAACGTTGGTTTACGAGCGCTCAAGGCGAAAGCACGGCCGATGACGTGTCTGGAAACGGCATCCCGAAGATGGGCTACGGCGTGGGACGCAAAACGTCGCACTTTAAGGATGGCACGTCGAACACGATGTTCATCAGCGAAATCGTGCCCTACGACGCACCGACGACGGGCATGCACGATCTGCGGGGCGCATGGGTCGTTCCCGCAGTCGGGGCGTCTTCCTTCACCGCAAAGTTCCCGCCCAACAACGCGGGTCTGGACGTAATGGGCACCTGCGGCTATCCGAGCGGCGGCCGCGCCGGCAGCGACTACAATGGCGACTTCTTCTTCTGCAAGAAGGCAACCAGCATGAGGGCCGAAGATTCCTCCTGCTCGCCGCGCAGCCGTCATTCTGGCGGCGTGGTCTGCTCGATGGCCGATAGCTCGGTGCGCTTCATCAACGACAGCGTCGACATCCTCGTCTTCCAAGCCATGGCGAGCCGCTCCGGCCGCGAGCCAGGTGCGACAAGCGGCGAGTAACGCTTTAAGCTACGAGAATTCGAAGCAACGGCCGGTGCGCAAGCGCCGGCCGTTTTTTGTTGGACGAAGTGGAGGAGTAAAGGAGAAGAGGAGTAAAGGAGTAAAGTAGATTCGCGCGCCCTCCTTTACTCCTTTACTCCTTTACTCCTTTACTCCTCCCCACCCCGGAGCACGCCGCAACATGGGCCGCCGCGCTTTGCGAAAACTCGATCCGACGATCGATCTGTCGGGAACATTGCTGACGTTCGAGCAACTGCCGCAACCGTGGGACGCGGCAGGGTTGTTCGGTCGCAGCGCGCCCGTTGAGATCGAGGTCGGTTCCGGCAAGGGGCTGTTCCTCGTGGCCGCCGCGGCCGCCAAGCCCGAGGTGAATTTCCTGGGCATCGAACTCGCCAAAAAATACGCCGAACACGCCGCCGCACGCGTCCTGCGGCGCGGACAAGGCGGTAACGTGCGGGTCGTCTCGGGCGACGCCTTGCGCGTGTTTCGGGAACTGCTGCCGCCCAGTTCACTCGACGCCGTGCATGTGTACTTTCCGGATCCCTGGTGGAAGGCTCGACACAAGAAGCGCCGCGTGATGAACGAGGCCTTCGCGCGCGATATCGAACGCACGCTCAAGCCGGGCGGGACGCTCCATTTTTGGAGCGACGTCGAAGAGTATTATCGGTCGACCCTGGAACTCCTCGCTGCGACCACGACGTTGGCGGGACCATTCGAGGTGGCGGAACGCGCGGCGGAGCACGACCTGGACTACCGCACGCATTTCGAGCGGCGGATGCGCCTCCACGAGAAGCCGGTCTATCGGGCGGAGTACCGGCGCCGGGCGGAGTAATCGGCAATTGCTGCCGGAGACCGGCGGACCTTGCCGACGGGCGCGTGCTTATTTCACCGCGGAGGCCCTGAGACGCGGAGCGAAGAGAGAGCGAAGTCGAGCGGTGATTAGTGCGGTAACTCTTGCTGACTGCTGTGCTTCGGCGTCGGCCATGCGGTTGAACTCGTGACGGAGCAGCTGCGACGAAGTCCTGGCATGTCGATTGCAATGCCGTGGGCGTTGGGACTTCTCCTTTCGCTCGCCTTAGGAATGCACGGATGCAGATTCCTTCGTTGTTCGCCGCGGTGCCGGCGATGGTCAATACCGGCCTGAAGTTGATTGGCGTCGATATCGAGGGCAAGATTGGCCCGGCCGCGCCGCAACCTCCGGAGAAGGAATCTTCGGTCGAGGCGCCCGACGAGGCGATTGATTTGTCATCGATCACGCCCGACGACTTCTCGGCGCTGATTGATCGCCTACGATCGTCCGGACAGCTCTCGGCGGAAGGCTATCGAGAACTGCTGGGCGTACGTTTGGAACTGGATCGCGCCCGAGCGCCGCATGATCAACCGGTGGACGTGGTGTCGATGCTCCAGTCCAAACTCGCGGACCAGCAACAATTCCAGACGGCGGGCGGCGCGGCAGACGCGGACCTGACCAAACGACAACTGCAATGGCTGGATTCGATCGGCACGCGACAGGGAATTAACGCGCTGGCATAAGGTGCTTCCGGAGGATTCACCACGGAGAACACGGTGGACACGGAGAAGGAGCGGGGGAGGACGCCGACACTAGCCCGTAGCGCAAGCGAGGGAGAGTTGAGGTCGGTGATGGTCAAATCGAATACGCCAAGCAATCGCTCTCACTGTTATCGCACGCGGCTGCGGCAAACCGGAAGGTCGGTCCAGCGTTTGCGCCAAGCGATCACCGTCGTGAACTCTCCCTCGCTTGCGCTACGGGCTGGTGTGGGGACTATGTCGCCGCGGGCGCGCGGGTGCCACCAACCATGCGGACGGTGTGCCAGATCAGCGTGCAAAGGCCAATGATCGCGAGCGCCGTCTTGAGCCGTTCGCCGGCGCTATCGCCGAAGAGGGAGAGAAAGTCGACTTCGCTGTGAGCCGATTCCTGGCTGACTTGCTGGGAGGCCTTCGGGGCCGACTTCGGTTCTTGCGAATTTCTCCCGCTGCTATCGTGCGTCGCATCCACGACCGGTTCGACGCCTTCGTGTGCGGATGCCTCGGCTTCTAATGTGACGTGGGCGTCAGTGTTTTCCAATTGCGCGACGTCCGGCGGTGGCGTGGCGACCGATAGCCCGAAGTCCTGCACGGTTGCTGGCGGGGCGAGTGCGGCCTCGTTCACGGTAATCGTGGAAGGCTTTGTCGCCGCGGCGATGGACGGCGCGGACCAGCCGTCGGAACTGGATTGAGAATTCGGCGTTGTCGTAGCCTCCGACGGTTCCACCACGGGTGGCGGCGGCGACTTGGGCAGCACGGAGGCCAGGAATTGATTCACGCGGCCGCAGTAGCTGCCGCTCGTCACGCCTTCGCCGGTGCCAAAGAGCACGCCGGCCAGCTCGCCGCGCTCGTTGAAGATCGGCCCGCCGCTGTCGCCATTCCGCGCGGCGGCCGAGACCTGCACCATCTCCATCGGCAATTCCAAGCTCGGCGTCACGTATTGCAGGCACTCACCGCGCGCAGCGCGGAATGGCCCGTTGCCATATCCTGCGATCACGAGCGGATCGCCCAACTGCGGTGCAACTTGCGATAGCGCCACCGCCGGCGCGTTGGGTTTCCAGATGGCGATCGCCGCCAGATCCCAATCGCGGTCGACCTTGAGCAACTTGCCGGCGGACCGAAACCCGTCCGAGAACTCGACCCAGAGTTCCTTTTTCGCGGCCTCGACGACGTGCCAGTTGGTGACGACGAGGCCGTAGTCGCCGCGGACGTCGACGAGTGTACCGGAACCATACGTGGTGCCGTCAGATTCCGGGACGATGATCCGCGCCACTGCCGGGTGCGGCTTACTGAGCGCCGGATCTTGGATTTCTGGCGGTTCCGCGGCCGGCGCTTGCAGGTTCAGAATCGGCCACGCGCGCAGCGCATCGCTGACCCAGTTACCGGGCTCGGCGTGCGCCGTGTTCGGCAGGGCCATCAGGAGGATCGCGATCCAACCCGGTGCGCGGCTACTCACTAGCTCGCTTTCCCGACGCCTGGCGTCGTTTGGCTTCGCGTTTGAGGATCAGTTCCAACAGCCGGCGGCGCAATTGCTCGCGCTCCGACGGGGCTTTCGGCACGGCCTGGGCCACACTGCTCATCGCATTTCAGGCGGCAATCGGCCGCCCGCCTCGGAGGTCTTCTTTGCGGGGCGGGAAGTCGCGGTCGCCGTTGTAAGTGCGTTTCAACCGGTCCAACTCCTCACGCAACGCGGCTTCAACCAACTTGGTCAGCGTCAGCCGGGCGGGATAGCCGGCGAGATGCACCGCGGCATTGCGGGCCTCGTCCAGCAGTTGGGCGGAAACGTACAACGTGGCGCGGACTTTCGGCTCCGCTTTCCGTTTGGGGAATGGCATGACCGATCCTTGGCCTGAACGATCGGGGGCTTACTCAGAGGATTCACCACGG
>JALHLM010000240.1 GCA_022844585.1 Pirellulales bacterium
GGAGACGCCTCCCACAGTTTGTTATTGAACACCGACTACTAGAGGCGAACCGCGTCGATCAAACGCCGGCGCCCGCGCGTTGTTGGCAATGCACTGTACAACGTGGCGCTGCTTGACTCCAGATCGGCAAACACTCCGTCCCGGGCGACGGCGAATGGATTCGAAGAGGTTTCTCCGGCGGCGCGAAGCTGCTGGCCGACGGTTTCCAGTTCGTAAAGCACTGTCGCAGTCGTGCCGGGCGAGGTCGACAAGGTCAAGATTCCCGCGCCATTCGCCGCGCCGGAAGTGACGGTCGTGCCGTTGCGGGACAGTTCATAGCTTTGCGCCGCGGCGAGTTGATCGAAGACCAGGTCGAGCGCCACGCTTGCCGACGACGCCTTGACCTGGAATGACGAGGCGCCATTCACCGGTTCGACGGTCGCCGTTCCGCCGGAGACTGCGACGCGGAGCGGGACGCGCTCCACGAGCGCCTCCGCTTCCAGTCCGGTCAGCGCGGAAGTCACCACGAAGGTCGAGCCGGCGGATGTGACCGTGTTGATGTCGCCAGCCGCGGCTTCGCCGTCTTCGTCGAACAGCGCGTAGATGCCGCCGAGCGCGTCGCTAAACGTGACGACGCTATACTGATCGAGATCGAGCAACACCAGGTCCTGGTCGCTGACCGAGAGCGCCGCCGTGGCCGTCGGCGTGCCGCGCACTTTCAGTTTCGAGCCCGGCGTCAGTTCGTTGTCACGAAAGATGTTGTTGGTCGATCTCTCGAAGAGCACGGTGAGCCCTTCGCCGTTGTTGAGAATGGCATTCCCTTCGAACGTGTTGGCGTCCGTATCACGGGCGCGAATCGCATAGCCGCCGTTGTTAGCGACGGTGTTGCCGGTGAAGACGTTCAGCTTCGGCCGGCCGTCGTCGCCGACGCTAGGCGGGTCGGTGCCTTGGAAGAAGCGAATGCCTTGGTCCAGGTTGTCGCTGAAACTGTTGTTCTCAACGAGATTCTCCGCCGCGCCGACGGTGAAGCGGATGCCGTGGAGATTGAACCGCGCCGTGTTGTTGCGAATGATGTTATAGCGGCTGTCGAAAATGGCGATCCCAGTATCGGCGTTGCCTAGGGTGATGTTGTCCTCGACGATGGCGTAGTCGGTGCTGCGATGCAGCATGATGCCGTTGCCGCCGTTGTTGTTGCTGATGTTGCCGGCGATGGTGATGTGATCGCAGCGCTTGGAGCCGATGATGCCGTGCGTGCCGTTGTCATGCACATAGTTATTGGTGATCGTAAGGTAGTCGGAGTCGTCGTGCGGATCGAACCCGTAGGCGACGTTGTAGGCCAGTTCGTTTCCATCCCACAGCCCCCCTTGGTGACCGTAGGTGAAGACGCCGAAGTAGTTGTGGTGGATATAGCTGTTGAGGATGTCGCCGTAGACGTTGACAACGTCGTACAACTCGTAGTTGGGTCCGGCCTCGCCGATCACTTTCCAGGACAGACCATAGGCCTCGCTGTCGTGCGAGCCGAGGTAGCCGATCTCGCTGTCGACGATATCCATGCGTGATTCCAGCGGCGTCACGCCATCCGTGGCCAGACTGGAACGGACGCGAATGTAGGCGCGGCCAAAAAAGTCGTACTCGGTGTCCGGCCCGTTTACCGCGTTGTCCCAGGACGTGACGAATGTCGAACGAATATCCACGTTCCCATAGTCGCCGCGAATTTCGACGATGGCGTTCGTCGCCAACGTGTTTTCGCTGCGCAGGCGCAGTTGGTTGACGTCGCCGCCGATCGTCGTCCCATGCAACAGCAGCGTGCCGCCGTTGATGATGCGGATATTGGCGTCCAGCTTCCAAATGGCGGCGCCGGCGTCGACCAGCGTCAGCGGGGCGTTAGGCACCAGGTACTTGATGTCCGACAACGTGGCGACATCGCCGTCGATATAGATGATGTTCGACGTGGCGGAATAGCTGATGTAAGCGGCCTGCACGACGATGCCGGATTGCTTTCCGGTCGCGCCGGTGGAGGTGTCCGTGACGACGATGGCGCGATTCTGCGCCGTGTTGCGCAGCACCGCGGTGAAATCGGCCGTGCCGGCGTCCGCCAATGTGAATGTGTACGGGGCCGGGAGGATGGCGTTCGTGTCGCCGCTGCTGAAGGCGATCGTGCCGGTGTAGTCCAACACGCGATTGCCGTACGCGTCGACGGCGGCCACGCTCAGCGGATGGGAATCGCCGGCGATCGTCGGCGACGGGAACCCCTCTACCGTGAATTGCGCGGCGTCCGCATGCACCACGGTTCCGGCGCTCAGCGTGGTGAACGTGCCGGACGCAATGTCGGTGATCGTCAGCGTTTGCGGCCCGGCGGTTTTCAGCGTGACGCTGATCTGTCGGCTGCCGGCGTCGGCGCTTGTCATAGTAATACTGCCCGGTACGACGCCCAGCGGATCGGACGTCGTGACGCTGATCGTGCCGAGGTAGTCGTCAAATACGCCGCCGGCGATATCGAGCGCCGTGAGCGTGACATTCTGAGTCGTGCCGGCCTCGATCGACGGCGCGAGTCCGGTGACTTCGAAGCCGCTGAGGCCGTGCGCGATGACGGTGACGCCCGTGATGCTCTTGCTGAACCCGGCGACCGTGTCCGTCGCCTTGACCCAGACGCCGGTATCGCCGGTCATTAAGGTCACCGGCAGCGTGGCGACGCCGGAATTCGCCGCGGTGAAGGTGAAGTTCGGCGGCAGAATGGCCGCCGCGTCTTTGCTCGTGATCTGCAAGGTGCCGGCGTAGCCGGTAGCAATGTTGTTGTACGCGTCGAGCGCCGTGACGGTGAGTCCGTACTGCTGGCCGGTGTCGGCGACGAGCGGAATCCCTGCGAGCGCGAATTTCGACGCAACGCCCGGAATGATGCTGAACGTTCGCACATAGGCGCCACCGGCGGTTCCATTGCCATCGCCGTCGAGCATCTCGCCTTGCAAGTCGACAATCGTGTCGTACGCGGTGAAACGATAGGCGCCGACGGGAATCCGATCGAACTTGACCGTGGCGGTGCGGCCGGAATACGTCGGCGTGGTGGGATAAAACACGTCGTCCGACGTGTTGAACAACGTATCCGCGCCGGCGGCGCGCAGATCGTAGTTCGACGCTACGGCGCCGCCGGTGACCGTTTCATTGAACACAACTTTGATCGACGTAATGCCGGCCACGATCGAAGGATTGCCGTTCAATGCCGGCGTGGTCGACTCCACGAACGGCGCGCCTGCCAACAGGCAGCGGCGTTCGAGCGGCTCGCCGCGGAGACGAACGGAAGAGTTCAGGCGTGCAGGGACGCGGGAGGTTCGTTTGGAGCGCATATCAGGGGATTCCAGATTTGAGAGTGGGCGTCCTTGCGGGGAATGGACCTACGCGCGGATTGCCAGCGGGGGCCGTCGGGCATCCGAGCCCGACGACCACCAGGCAGGCAGTTCCTTGAACGAATCAACTCTGAGAACGACAGACGACGGCGCCTTACGCCCTTCGCGCCACGGCTGCGGCGGCGCGCGGCCTGGGCGCCTTGACGCGCTTTAACGACTTGTGCGACCCGTTGAGGGCCACCGTCGGCACATCTAATTCGGCGGCAGACTCCGGCGAGGCAATGGAGCGACCGGCGCCGGTCAGATCGATGACCATGGGTGGACTTTCCATGCTGCGTGCCACGTCAAACAACTCGTTGTCGTCGCGCGTCAGCACCAGCGCATCGGCGTGGGCCAGCAACTCTTCGGCGGTGCCGACCAACCGGTTGGCGAGATGCGGAATGTGATGCTCGATGTAATCGCGATTCGCGCCGGTCAGCCGCGCCGTCTTCACGGCGGCGTCGAGGATCCGCAAGTCGTAACCCTTGCCGATCAGGTATTCGGCGATCGTCACCATCGGGCTTTCGCGCAGGTCGTCGGTGCCAGGCTTGAAGGCCAGCCCGTCCATAGCGATGCGGCGATGGCCGTTGAGATGGAGCACGGCGTCGTAAGCGCGATGCTTATGCGCTTCGTTGCTGAGACCGATCGAACGTAACAGCGGCGTGTCGACGCAATGCTTAGTCGCCAGCGAGACCACGGCGCTCAAGTCCTTCGGCAAACAGGAACCGCCGTAGGGCATGCCGGGGCGAAGGTACGCCGGCGAGATGTTCAACTTGCGATCCATAGTCAAGAGTCGCATGACGGCGCGGCCGTCGACGCCCAATTCCGAGCAAAGGGAACCGACTTCGTTGGCGAAAGCCACTTTCATCGCGTGGAACACGTTGCAGAGCGTCTTGAGCATTTCGGCCTGCTTGTATTGCACCCACTCGATCCGTTCCGGATCGACGGCCATGAGCGCGGCAATGGCGCCTTTTTCCACATCAGGCTGACCGTCGGCCGTACCCACCACGACGAGCGGCGGGTCGAAGTAATCGCGCACTGCGGTGCATTCGCGGAGGTATTCCGGAACGATCACGATGCTAACATGGCCGTTGGTTTTACCTGTCGGGCCGAGGATCGCTGGAACCAGCAGTCCTTCGACGGTGCCCGGTGCAACAGTGCTGCGCATGATCACCAGGTGCGGTTCCGTTTTCTTGCTGAGCGCCGCGCCGATCGCCTTGGCGGTGGCCATCACGGCGGTCAAGTCATGCGAACCATCGCGCCCGGTCGGCGTGCCGACGCAGATCAGCGTGGCGTCGGTGTCCAACACCGCTTGCTCGGCGTTGGTGGTGGCCGTGATCCGCTTGGCCAGATGCCCTTCGGTCAACAACTCGTCGACTTGCGGCTCGACGACGGAGGCGATGCCATTGGCGATCGCGTTCACTTTGGATTCCACGACGTCGACGCCAATCACGTGATGGCGAAGACGCGACAAACAAGCCACACTGACGCAGCCAACGTAGCCCAATCCGAAGACGCTAACTCTCATCGATTCAACTCCTGGGGATTCCGAAAAGTGATGGCGGAAGTTTCGAGGGAATGCACGGCGCTGGCGTCATGCTCGGCAATCGGCCTAGCGCCGAAAAACAATTTGGATTCAAGCAAGTCCGGCTCAACCTGCACCGCGAAGCCCGTCGGCGCTCGCCTCGTGGTGATGAGCGGCAGCTCGTGAAGAAACGGAATGAACTGCGTCACCGCGCCGACGCTCAGCACAAAGGCCGTGACCGCGACGCAGCAATAAAACGTCGCCAGCCGGCGGCGTAGCCCCGCGAACGGCACGGAGCGCGAAGAATCGAGCGTGCGGTTACCGCGATTGAGCCAGGTTTGCTTGACCGGGTGGAACACGACCCAGACTTTGACCGCCGCGCCGACCCATTCCGAGGCGACTTGCAGCGGGATGTACCACAGCGAAATCCGCCGGCTGTGCTTCCAGGCCGATGCCACGCGAAAGGTGCGCGTCGCCAACAGCCACAGCACGTAGCTCGCGGTGATTCCCCAGCGGCCGTGCCAGATGCTCAGCAACATGCAGGTGGGCCCGATCAGCACCGTCCAGAAGGAAATCTTCTGATCGACGCAGCAGAGCCAGGGAAAGACGCCAAGTCGCATCGGTCCAAGTGACATGGCGCGGCCGGAGTTGCGGAGCATATTGCCCGACCAGCGCTTGAGGTTGGCCACGGCGCGATGGAACGGATTCTCGTTTACCGCTTCATACGTGGTGACCATGGCGTCGGGCACGTACAGCGTTTGGTAACCGTTCGCCGAGAGCCAGTACCAGGAGCTTTTGTCGTCGCCGGAGAACATCTGGTAATCGCCGAACAACCAGTTGTGTAGGTTGTCGCTTTCAATCTGCTCGATGAAGCGGTCGCTGGTAACCACATCGGCGCGGAACACCGAGAATCGGCCCGTGAGACACAAGAGATGCTTCGACAACGACACCGAGCACATATAAAGATGGCGCTGTCCGAACCGGAGCTTGATCCACTCCGTGTACCACATGGGGGCTTCAATCACCGCGCACTCGTTCGTCGTCACGGCGCCGACCTTCGGATTGAGCCGGAACATTGGCAGCACTTTGGCGAAAGCGCCGAGATCCGGCGCGCTGTCGCCGTCCATCAACACGACGACCCCCTCGGGATCGACGCCCATGGCCGCAATGTGTTTCAAGCCCGAGGCGATGGCCGGTCGCTTGCCGCGGTCCCCACGCAGCAGCACTAATTCGGGGGCGCCGTTGGTTTTCCATGCACCCTGTTCCGCATTAACGGCGGCCCGGAACTCGCGTTCCACGGCCATGTCGTCCTCAGGGGAGCCGGTAACGAACACCAGTCGCGGCGATCGCTTGAGATCAATGAGTTGTCTGAATTCCTTGACGACCGCCCAGATCACGGCTCGAGTAATCGCAGCTCGCTCTCGGTAGGTCGTCGCCAAGACGACGACATCGGTGACGCCGCCTTGCAACCGGACGGCTCGCCGCGCGGCGGCCGCCCAGCGGGGATAGACGACGTAGCGGTAAATGATGGCGCGAATGCAATGCAACAGCCCCCAGCCCCAGCGCCAAATGCCGATCAATCCCAACGCGATCCACAGCCCGGTGGATTGCCGCGACTCAATCTCGGACTCCAACGCCATCGCCGCGCCAAAGCCAACGCATAGCATGACGATCATCATGCCGCACTGATGCCGCCAATCGGCGGTGCGTTCCGGCGGAATCGAGTTGGCATCCGGCGTCGGTGACATGCAGTGGTCTCGTGGTGCGGGGGCGAAGTGCGCGCTGTTCCAGGCAGCGTCAACGCGGCCGTACTTGCGAAGGTACGGAACGTGAGCGCAGCAAAGCTTGGGAATGCTTCACACTCCACAGGAGTCCTAGGCGGGGCGCGATCGAGGGCGCGAGGCGGGCGATTACTTTTCAGCTACGCGCGGGGCGGGCTGGAACCAAGCGGAAAGGGCCGCCAGTGGCGGCGGTTGGTCTGTGCCGATGCCGACCATCGCGGAAAGTCCAGGCATCAACCGGACGCCCGGCTCGGCCGGTAACATGATCTGCACGGCGACCTTCGAGGAATCGACATCCTCCATCGGCTGACGTGTGTTCGCGGCCGCGCTTTGCAATTCGCCATCCGAGAGGACGCCAATGGCTTTCACGCGCCCTTCGATCACGCGCTCCGGATAGGCCGCGAAGCGCACGTCCACGGCGCGATCGACTTGTACATCGTCCAAGTCGGATTCATCGACCCAGGCTTCGACCCATAGCCGATCCCCGGTCCAAAGCGCGACGATTGGATAACCGACGCGAACGCTGGCGCCCGCCTCGGCGAGCCGCTGTGCAACCCAGCCATCCTCTGGTGCGCGAATGACGGTCGAATCGAGATCGGCTTGCGCCGTCGCCAACTTGGCTTTGGCGACGTTGATCTCTTCTGCCAGGACGCTCAGTCTAGCGACGCGAACTTCGAGGCCTTGCAGCGCCACGCGGTCATTCTCGTTGTCACTCTGTGCCGCGGAGTGCTGCGCTTCGGCGGCGAGATGATTCGCCATCGCGGTTTCGTGCTGTAAGTGAATGTCGTCCGATTCACTGCGTGAAAGCGTGCCCGGTCGGGTGATCTTGGTGATCCGTTCGACCTCGTTGCCCCAGCGGCGTACGGCGCTTTGCGCGGCGGTGATATTGGCTTTCGCCGCTTGGAGTTGCGCGCTCGACGTGGCCAGCGAAAGTGTCAGCGACTGGCGATCGACTTCGAGCATTTTCCGCTCGTTGTCGAGCGTATCCGTGGCCCGTTGCAACTCGGCTTTTGCTTGCTGCAACTGGGCGAGTTGCCACTGATCTTCGAGACGCGCGAGCACGTCGCCTTTGAAGACCCTCTGGTCCGGTTCCACCACGACGGTAGCGATGCGGCCCTCGATGCGGGCGCCCACTCGCGAAACTACGCCCCGGACAATCGCGTCTCGGGTGACCACGTGGTCGTATCGGTACGCGACCCAACTGCCCACCAACCACAACAGAGCGACGCAAGCCGTGACCAACAACAGGTTGCGCCTCCACCAACGTCCGTGCCTCCAGCGACCGGATTTCTCCGTGTTCGACTGCATAGAGCTGCCCCCTTCTACGCTTGATGTCGACTGCCGCGACGGCCTGCCGAGCAGGTCGAGGCGACGTCAGATTGTAGGAACTTCGATTTCCTCGCTTGTTCAAGAAAGCGCGCAAATCATTCGATGCCGTGAGCGCCGCCACGTCAGGCAATGCTCGGTCATAGCGCCCAACGCCAGGCCCCGAGCAATGCTCGACATCGAAGCGAGCAACTGTTGTTCGCCGATGCAGCCGTTCGCAACTTCCATGCCGCAAGGTTGGCGTGAACCGCGCACTTTGACAAATATTGCGGAAAAACAGCTTGTTTTCCGAGGTGTGCGCTCGATTTTTGATCGAGTGAATTCACGAAATGTTCGTCGATGGGTAGTGCATCGAAGGACTCCGTGCATTGCGCTAACCCGAAATTAAATCAATTCGACGGAAATGCCATTGTCGATGCGCGGCAATTGCGCACACCGCGAACACGAATTCAGCACACGCTGCTTCTATCGAAAAAACTTATACCACGCGCGTTCAGGTGACATGGCGTACACGCGGAAAGAGAAGATCGACAAACTGCGCAAACTATCAAAAGTCGCATTGCACGATCGAGCAATCGTCGTCCAGCACGCCGGGGCCATGCAACGCGGCGATGTGCGCCAAGAGTTCGTCGAGTGAGTTCGACGTTGCACGATGCTCGGCGACAAGGGCGATCATTTCCGGTAGCGTCCAGGTGCTGCCATCGAGACATTGAATCTCGAAAGCGCCGTCGCTGAAGATGAGCAAGGACGTGGGTCCGCCGAGCTGCGTCGAAATATTTTCGAATCCCATGTCCATGCCGAAGCCGACGGATGGCCCGGTCGATTCCAGCAGAATGGGCTCCGTTGAACCCATAAACAACGCGGCTGGC
>JALHLM010000241.1 GCA_022844585.1 Pirellulales bacterium
GGTCGTGGTCACTTCGCTGACCCAAAACGCCGTGGCCCAACCGGCGATTCCCGCACCGGCGCCACCGACATTGTGGAATTTCCTGGGCTTTCCTAAGGGATTCTTAGGGCAAACGCGCGCTCAGTTGGTCAACCGGCGCGGCAACCGCCCGGGATTGGAGAAAAAGCCGCCGCTCCGTAATCTGGCGGATCCCGCAAATCTGCAGCCAGAAATGCCCAAGGCGATTCAGGAAGCCGCCAAAATCAAGCAGGCGGAAGACGCCGCGCCGCAAAAAATCAAAGCGATCAAATACCTCGGCCAGATCGGCTGCGGGTGCTATCCGGGCGTGAAGGAAGGCTTGTTGGAAGCGCTCAGCGACTGCACCGAAGAAGTTCGCTATGAAGCCGTGATGGCGTTCATGGCGGCCGCCGGCAACGTCTGCCAGGCGTGCAGCGAGACGTGCTGCGACGAAGAAGTCGTGGCCAAGCTCCGCGACATGGCCTTCGGGATGGATGAACAAGGCTGCCCGAAAGAACCTTCGGCACGCGTTCGCGGCGTCGCAGCTCAGGCTGCACAACGCTGCGAAGCGATGCTGCCCCCGCCGATGGAAGAAGTGCGACCGCTGCCAATCCCAGAGGGCGGCGCGGGCACGCTGCAACAACCCGAGACGCACTACCGCCGCACGCCCGCGCCGGGCATGAATGCCACGCGTCAAACGGCGATGCAGGCGATCAAGAATCCGCAACGAGCGCTACGTTCGATCATGGACGCGGGCGCCGAGTCGGCCCCGATGCCGAACTCGCGCATCGCTCCGCCGCCGACTCCGCGGGCCGCGTCACTGCCGCAACCGCTGAGCGCCAATGCTCCGATGCAAGGCCAGCAACATCACCTGGCCTCGCTCCAAGGACCGCAACCGGTCGTTGTCGCGCTGCCGAAAGTGACGCCGGAACGTCCGGCCGGCAAGATGCTCAAAGGCAACGTCGGATGGGTCGCGCCGGGCGGCGGCAACTTCCGCCTCAACTTCCCCGCGGATGAGACGCCGGTGGTGGGCGAAGAACTCCGTGTTTATCACGACTACCTGACCGGCCGCCGTATGCTCGGCCGCGTGCAAGTGATCGGCATCGGCTCGGACGGCGTCTGGGCCCGCCCGCTCGACAATTTCGCCAATGAAGTGGCGAGCGGCGACTTGGTCAGCACCGCCCCGACCGTCGCGCCGGTCGAAGAAGAAATCGTTGAGTCGAAACCGGCGCCCGTGGCCCGCCCAGCGCCTGTCACGCGGCCAGCGCCTTCGGTTGCGATGCCGCGACGCCCGATTACTCCGGAAGTGCGCGTCACCGACGCCCGTCCGGCCCCGCTGCAACAACCGCTGAAGGCCACGAACGGCCCTCGTCCGGTGGTGGAAAAGCACTTGCCACCGCGCCCGACCGCGCCGCAGCAGGCTTCGGCCACGCGAACGCAGCCGCCCGCGCGGATCTTTGATGCTCCCGGTGCTTCGCCCGCCAAGAACCGCCCGTTGCCGATGAACGTGTCGGGCCGGTTACCCAGCACAAAGCCGGTCACGCCCGTCGCTGCGACGTCCCCGGTGTGGGTCGGCGATGCCGGAAAGCAAACCAAGACGAAGTAGTTCGACCTTGGATTCTCAATAAACAACAAGCCGTGGCGCTGGGCGGCGCCGCGGCTTGCTTGTTTTATGTTGGGCACGAAAAGACTAACGCGACTGCGAATAGTCAGTCGGAACCATCATGACTGACTTCACGCCGTCCGGCGTGGTCAGCGAACCGCCAGCGGCCGACTCGGACGCCGATTTCGCGGCGATCCAATCCGGGTCCTGACGGAATGCGTCGAACGATTTGTCGCGGGCCTTGGCCGACGCGTGCGACAACAAATAGACCAGCGTCTTGTCCGCATCGGACTGGCCTTCGTCGAGCGTCCAGTACGCCATATTGGTCATACCGTGTTTCTCGAACAGCTTGAGAGTGTGGTCACGGAAACGCGCGTTGAGTCGATCCAGATTGCCGTCCGTCGTCGTGTAGGTCCGCAATTCAAAGACGCGCGGCTCGTCGCCAATCTTGGCCTCGATCGTGGGCGAATAATCGGTCACTTTCAAAAAGGTCGATTCGATCTTGTCGACCAGTTTTCCGTTCTTCTCGGAAGCGGCGGCGGCCTCTTTCCAGACCGGATCTTCGCCGAAGGCCTTGAACGACGCGTCGCGCGCTTCACGGCTCGGGGCCGAGATCACGTAGTACAGTTTGCGATCCGGATTTTCGATTGGGGTCCAGTAGCCCAGGTTTAACAGGCCGTGCTTCTCGAACAGTTTGCAGGTGTGATCCCGAAACCGCGCGTTCAGGGCGTCGAGCTTGCCCTCGGCGGCGTAGTACACGCGGAGCTCATAGCAGCGCGTGTCAGGTTCGGCGGCAACAGCGGGAGCAACGGAACCAGCGATCAATGCTGCGCACATGGCGATTTGGCCTGGAAGATTCATGGAGGACGCTTTCCTGGTGTGGGAACAACGACGACGTCACAGGCCGGATTCTAGCCCAAGGGAGCGTGGGATTGAAGCCGCGAAACCGGTCCCTTGACTACAGGATGAGAAGTGCGGCACGGGCGATTTCCCTAATCGCACTCTCGAAATCGGGCGTTTCCCGCGCAAGTTCCCCTAAGTTGCGATTCCCATCAAGCAACGGCAACAACGCGCGCGCCGCCGCGCTGAGCCTGACCAGGTCGTGGCGGAGATTGGTCACCATAGGCGAAGCAATCGCCTGCCGGCGCGCCAAGGGGCTCGCCGAAGATCGTTCGCTCGGAACCAAGGTGAACGGCGGCGCGGCCACGTGCAACTCGACCGCTCGCTCTGCGAAGCAGCCGAGCAATAGCGTGGCCAAGTCCCTGCGCCGCAACGCGAACTTTTCTTCCGGCGGCGCTGAAGACTGAATCGCATATGCACGTCGGCCCGATTCTGCGAGCCCTCCAAACGCGACCCAGGCCGGCCAGGCATCCGCCAAGTGATTCAGCGCGGCAACGACGAACGGCTCTGCCACTTCGATCGCGAAGCCGTTGGTCGCCTGGAACGTCGTAGTGTCTTGTTCCAAAAACACCGGCTTCAGCGGGCTGCCGACGTAAATACGTTCGACAATGCGCGGGTCGATCGAGCGCGGCACCTCGCGATCGGCGCGGACGACCAATGATTGGCGGAACTCTCGGTTGCTCAAAACGTCGAAAAGCTGCTCTCGCTCGGCAGCGCCGGACGATCGCACTTGTACGGCTTGCGCGACGTGACTAGGCAGCCCTTGGCCGACCATCGTTGGAAAATCGGCTTCCGCGAGGAATTGAAGGCCGTGCTGCGCCAGGTGTTCGTTGAATTGGCGAAAGGTCACCGGGTGATTGTGGTCTTCCAGCAAGTCGTGCCGGAGATAGCCGTCGCTCCATTTCAGCAAGCGCGTGAGTTCGCCATGTATCGCGATACCGCGGGGCGTGGTGTCGCCTTGGAGTAATTCGCTTAACTGCCGCATCAAGCGCCGGGCTTCCGCGACGCGCGCGGTTCCGTTGCGCGTCGGACCGATCGCCGTCAAAAGCCAGTCGCGAATGGCCAGCCGATTGCTCCAGCCGGGCAGCGCGTTGTAGCTGATGAAACCGATGCCCGTTGGCGATAGTCGCTGATGAAAGAGCGCCAACAACGCGTCGCGCACCTCGGGCGGCGTCCAGGAGTAGACGCCATGGGCGATGATGTAGTCGAACGCCCCGTCGGCGTCGTTCAAGTCGCGCAGATCGCGGACCGCGAGCTGCACTCGATCGAGTTGGAGTGCCCGCACCGTCGCCAGGCCAGCATCGATCTGGCGAGGCGAGAGATCGATGCCGTGCAACTCCGCGCCGGGCATTGTGAAGGCGAGCGGCAACAGGTTCGCGCCGTCGCCGCAACCGATTTCCAGCACCCGCGCATTGGCAAGCGGCGGGAACTCCAGCCCCATCAGACAAGCCAGTGTCGCCAAATGCTCCGGCTGCGACTGCGGATACGGGGAACAAGGATATGGCAGCTCGTCGTAGCCAAGCGGATCGACGGCTGCCATATCTGCCCCATTACCTTGGAACGTTTCCCATCACTCGCCTGGCATCAGGCGGGAAGCAGCCGTGCCACGCGGCTCAACACGCGGGCGCCGCTCGGTCCTGGCTCTTCATCGAGCGAATCGATCACGAGGTCCACTAGATCATAACCTGCGATGCGGTGGCGGATGGTATCGTTTCCTTCGCCCAGATTCACGTGGACATGGGCTTCGGAATGGATGTCCTCGCGCACGGCCGGGAGCAGGAGCCCGATCGAGACGTGATCGTCGCCCGCGCCGGCGTCGACGCCGAGATTGACCAGCGGGTAGCCGATTCCGTTGAGGGCGAGTCGGTCGTTCCCTTCGCCCAGGTCGACGCGCATCCGCGCGGCGGCCTCGCGTACTTTTTGCACGGCCGGCAACAGCAGTCCGATGCCCACGTTGTCGTCCCCTCCGCCAGCCTCGAATACGGCGTCGACATGGTCGATGCCGTTCATGTTCGCACGCAACGCGTCGTTGCCGGCGCCGAGGTCGACATGCATCCGCGCCGCCGCTTCACGCACCTTTTGCACCGCTGGCACGAGCAGGCCGATCAAGGCGTTGTCGTCGCCATCGCCCGCCGTGAGATCCAGTCCCACGCGGTCGTAGCCCGACGTGTTCACATGCGCGGTATCGTCACCGGCCGCGAGATCGACGTGAATCCGCGCCGCGGCTTCACGCACCTTTTGAACGGCCGGCAACAGCATGCCGATTAGAACTTTGTCTTCGCCTTGACCGGCCGTGAGATCCAGTGCAGGCAGGTCGAAGCCGGTCGTGCTCGAGCGCAGGTAGTCGTTGCCGTCGCCCAGGTCGACATTCATCCGGGCGGCCGCGTCGCGCACTTTCTGGACAGCCGGCAACAGCAATCCCGTGACGACGTTGTCATCGCCGCCGCCCGCGGCTACGTCGAGATCGACGTCGTCGATGCCGCCCGTCGTCACGCGGAGCCGATCATTGCCTTCGCCGAGGCCGACGTTCAACCGCGCGGCGGCCTCGCGCACCTTTTGTACGGCCGGCAACAGCAGGCCGATGCCGACGCCGTCATCGCCGCCGCCGGAGCGCAGATCGAGCTTCAAGTCCACGAGGTTTGCCGACTGGAGGCCGAAGCGATCGTTGTCGTCTCCCAAATCGACAGATAACGACGCACCGGGTTTGCCGGGTCGCACCTCGGGGATCGATCGGGCGCCCAAGTCGATATCGACGTGGTCCTGCCCCTGTTGCCCGATGATCGATAGATCGATGTGCTGCTCCAGCGGCGCCGCATCGAGCAATACGCCCCGCACCAGCAAGAAATCGTCGCCGGCGCCGAGGTCGATGCCGACCGGAATCACCGGCGCGCGGCCGGCTTCGCGGCGATACAGAAACTTGTCGTCGCCCGCCAAAAGGTCGACCTTGATCTGCTTGACGCCGCGGAATTCCCAGTGCGTCTCACCCTCGCCGCGCGTGTTGACGATCACCTTGCCCTGGCCGTCGTCGATCACGTTGGCACTGTCCGCTTCGCGGGTGCCGACGATCGACAGCAGCCCGTCGGTCAGCACGGGCTGAACCGACATGCAGATACGGTCCTCAAGCCGTTCCGTGGCAGACCAACGAGAGCGAAGACGATGACGGCGTGGCATGGGCAGACTCCAAAAGGTCGTTCAGCGGACGCGCGACAATAGCCAAGACAGCATTGAGGGGAAAGTGGCGATCGATCTAACCAGTCGAGCAACCATTCGCAGGTTGATCGGAAGGCCTGGAAAAATCTGCGGGCGGTATTCCCCTCTTCACTGAATACCGAAGGGGAACCGAGACGTTACAGAAAAATCGGAGAATTTCTGGAAGCGACCTGGAATTGGACTGCTTTTCGTGACGGAAGTCTTTACTGAGTAGCATGATACGGCAAGCCGGGAATATTTGCCATCGCCGCAGATTCAGCGATGGGCAGCTTGCCAATCACGGAGGTAGTCCAGGCTTTGGCGGTAATGTTTCTGACCTAACCAAAGCAAGACGACCGCTGGCAGGTGTGTGATCGCACCCACGACCACCAAGGAATAGTGCAGGGCCTGCTGGTCCTGGAAGACGTGCTCTGTGAACAAGGCCACGACCGTGGCGCCAGAACCCAGCCCGATCAGGTTGATTACGAACAGATAAATCGCCGTGGCTTGGGCCCGCATCGTGTTGGGCATCATCCGCTGAATGGCAGCCGGAGCGACGCCGAAGGGCATGCTGAGGAAGAAAATCGCAGGTGTCAGCAGGATCGCGGCCCAGGTCGCGGTCGGCGCCAACGGGAATGCCAGCCCGAACGGCAGCCATCCGACGGCGCCGAGCAAGGCCGCGCGGAGATTGCCATCCGAGCGGCCACGCTGGTGGAGCCAATCGGCCAGCTTGCCGCCGAACACTACGCCGCAGGTGCCGGCGATGCCCACGATCAGGCCGAAGAGCATGCCGACTTCGCCCGCCTTCCAGCCGTAACGGCGGACGAACATCGTCGGAATCCAGGCGGTGCCGCCGTACGCGTTGAGTGTGACCAGGGCGATTCCAACATTCAAACAACTGAACGTCGACGCGTTGTCGCGCACGTAAGCCCAGACTTCGCCGAGGGAAGCAGACTTGGCCACGCCGCGACGGGCCGGCTCGCGGACCGTCAACCAGGTCAATAAGGCGACCGGCAAACCGGGCAGGCCGACCAGCAGAAACACCAATTGCCAGGAGCGAATCGGCCCCAGCCACGGCAATTCGAACGATTCCTGCTGCGCCGCGAACTTGACGACGATCCCTCCCAAGACGAACGCCAAGCCCGACCCGATGTAGATGCCCATCGAGTACACGCTCATCGCGGTCGAGCGCCGTTCCGGGCGAAAATAGTCGGCGATCATCGAATACGCCGAAGGGGACAAAGTGGCCTCGCCAATGCCGACGCCCATGCGCATCAGCGCCAGCGTCCAATACTGCCGCGCCAACCCGCAGCCGGCGGTCATCACGCTCCAAAAGGCGATGCCAGCGGCGATCACGTTGCGGCGATTCCGCGTATCCGCCAATCGCCCCAGCGGAATCCCAAACAGCGTATAGAAAACGGCAAAGCTCACGCCCATCAACAGGCTCATCCAGGTATCGTTGATGGCCAGGTCCCGCTGGATTGGACCGACGAGCAGGCTCAAAATCTGGCGATCAATAAATGAGAACACGTACGCCAACGTCAGCACGCCCACGACATACCAGGCCTCGCCCGACGCAGGATACGCGTCGTCCGTTCGTTCGTCGCTCATGGGCGGCCGTAGGTTGCAAGAAAAGGTGCGCGAATGAATTCCAGGGTGCATGAGCGTAGCATGCCCGCCGCGCCGTGGTAAGCTTAGGCGAGGAAATGATCGACGTGCCCGGAGCTTGAGCCACGATGGAGTCCGCGCAGGAGTTGTTCGCACCGTCGCCGCGCGCGGAAGAGTTCCGCCGGCGGTTGCTCGAGTTCTTCGAGCAGCACATTTATCCCCACGAAGCGACCTATTGCGAGCAAGGCGCGAGCGCCGAGCGTTGGCGACCGCGGCCGATCATCGAGGAACTGAAGACGCACGCCAAGCAGGCCGGGCTTTGGAATCTCTTCCTGCCCGAAAGCAACTGGGGCGCTGGGCTGACGAACCTGGAGTACGCCCCGCTTTGTGAAATCATGGGTCGGGTGCTGTGGTCGCCGGAAGTCTTCAATTGTTCCGCGCCGGACACCGGCAACATGGAAGTCCTCGTTCGTTATGGTACGGCGGAGCAACAGGAGCGCTGGCTGAAGCCGCTCTTGACGGGCGAGATCCGCTCGTGCTTTGCCATGACGGAACCCGACGTGGCCTCGTCGGACGCGACGAATATCCGCGCGCGAATTGAACGACAGGGCGACGACTACATCCTGAGCGGCCGCAAGTGGTGGACCTCCGGCGCGGGCGATTCCCGCTGTAAGATCTGCATCTTCATGGGGCAATCGGATCCCGCGGCGGCGGCGCACCAGCGACAATCGATGATCCTCGTGCCGATGGACGCGCCGGGCGTGACGGTCGATCGGATGTTGACCGTGTTCGGCTATGACGACGCGCCGCATGGCCATGCGGAAATGTCCTTCGAGAACGTCCGCGTGCCGGCAACGAATCTTCTACTCGGCGAGGGACGCGGCTTTGAGATTGCCCAGGGACGACTCGGGCCTGGGCGCATCCATCATTGCATGCGACTGATTGGCCTGGCTGAGCGGGCTTTGGAAGCTATGTGCCGACGCGCGCAATCCCGGGTTGCTTTCGGCCGCCCGTTGGCGGAACAAGGTACGTTGCGCGCCGACATCGCCGACTCGCGCGTGGAAATCGAACAAGCCCGGCTGCTGATTATGAAAGCGGCCTGGCTGATGGATACGGTCGGCAATAAGGCCGCGCGCGCGGAGATCGCCATGATCAAGGTCGTGGCGCCGAACGTCGCACTACGCGTGCTCGATCGGGCGATTCAGGCCCACGGCGGCGCGGGGGTGAGCGGCGACTTTTTCCTGGCCGAAGCCTGGGCGGCCGCGCGGACGTTGCGGCTCGCGGACGGGCCGGATGAAGTCCACCGCGAAGCGATCGCCCGACAGGAGTTGCGGAAGCATCCGTCGAGTCCCACGTAATTGTGCCATGAACATTGATTTAAACGCCACCGCTCCGATCCGTTCCGGCGAAGAGTTGCCGCTCGAATCACTCGCCGCTTACTTGCGAGACAAGCTCCCGGCCAGCGATGCAAGGCTCGTCGTCGAGCAATTCCCGGCGGGGCATTCCAACTTGACATACCTGTTGCGTTGGGGCGAGCGCGAGTTGGT
>JALHLM010000242.1 GCA_022844585.1 Pirellulales bacterium
CGGAGCGGTTATTACGTCTCTCGGGTGTTGATCCAGGCGGACCCCCTGCTGCCGGACGGCGTGAAAGAGACCATCGAGCCGTACGTCGCCAAGCTGGACGGCGCGAGTCCGCCACCGGAATCCCAAGGCGGATTGCTGGAACAAGAAGCCGGCAAATTGGCCGACCAGTTGTTCGACACGACGAAGGGAGAATTCTCGAAGCGCTTCGACGCGCTCCGCGGCGATGTTCAAGAGACGGTCGACAACTCCGGCGAGCAAGTGCGCAACGCGTGGGAAAACGCCGCCGGCGACGCGAAAGAAGACCTCGAAATGGTTGACGTGAAACCGCCAACGGCGCCGCGTCAACGCTAGTAGGGCAGTGGCCTCACACGTCTCACTGTAGCCGAGGTCTGTGACCTCGGTGAAAAGACGGCGCCTCTCAAAACCACCTATTTCCCGGCAAAAACGACCCCCGAATCGAACATAAGAAACATTATCGGACGTTCGTGGCAAGCTTAAGGGCGCAGGCTGGAGGCTCTAGGAAACGCCAGGATGCGTTCCTGTGCAGCGATTGGACTCCCAAGACATTGGAGTCGCATCTCAACAACTCTTCTGTAGCCGAGGTCTGTGACCTCGGTCGGCACGACATCGAACATCCAAGTCGTCGGCGCGTCACCGCGAAACGCCGTCATCTCCCCGGCCTCACAGAGGCCGGCTACAGATGGTGAATTCGATGGCAAAGACCGCCGTCGAATCTGCTCGCCGCATCGCAATCGTTTGCGCCTACGAACGCGCGTTGCGCCCAGGCGTCCACGACTCCATCCGCGGCATCCAGATCGATGGCAACGAAACGGTCGATTTGGCTTCGGTCCGTCAAGGCAGGGCGGCAAAATTGGGCCTCTTGCCGAGGCGCTCTGGAGGTCCCGAAACGTGGGTTTGGGCAGGGGGTCCGGGGCAGTGATTCCGTCGCAACGGCGCTGGTTTGCTTCCCAGTACAATGCGCGGCGAATAGACTGGGTAAAAAGCCGGTCCAACTCCTCGTTCGTGCCTTTCGTGTTTTTCGTGGTTATTGAAAGCGCCAAAATGAACCGTGAACAAATGCTGGAAGATCGCGTGGCCGACTTGGAACATCGCCTCGCCAACATGCAGTCGGGGCGGTATCGCCGGACGATTCGCAAGCAGTCCGAGCAAATGGTGCTGGGGATGCCGCTGTACGACATCGCCGTCGGCCCGGATTTCAAGGCGGGGGAGATTCGCGGCCATGCCCGGGGATTCATCGCCGTCGGAGACATTGCCACGGGCGTGCTGGCAATGGGCGGCGTGGCGCGCGGCGTCGTGGCCTTCGGCGGCGTCGCGATCGGCGCGCTCTCGTTTGGCGGCTTGTCGATTGGCATGATCGCCGCAATTGGCGGCGCAGCCATCGGCGGCGTTGCGCTGGGAGGCGCGGCGATCGGCCTGGTCGCCATCGGCGGCGGCGCGTTGGGTTACTATGCCGTGGGCGGCGGCGCGTTCGGCGAACATGTGATCAATGGCGTGCAACGCGACCCGGCGGCGGTGGCGTTCTTCGAGAATGCATTCGAGTTTCTCAAGCGCCCGCTGGGTCGATGACCTGCCTCCGCGGCGAGACTTCCCATGTAATCACGAGGTCGCGATGACGATTGACGCGCTGTTGCCATACCTTGTTGGCGGTTTCATGGTCGTCATGGTCGTGGGCTTCTCCATTGTGCGTTGGCAAAAGCGCGGGCACGACATCGCGCGCATTCGCGATCAGTTGCTGGACAAGGGCTATCGCGACATCGTCATTCACTCGCGCTGGTTCGACTTCGATAAGAGCAACTCCACTTATGAGATCGAATGCCGCAGTTCCAGCGGCGGACGCGTCACGACGACCTGCAAGATTCATCGCTCGCCGAGTTGGGATCAGGACATCTTCTGGAAGGACGCGCTGTAGCGCATGCGATGATCAACACGCGCAAAGTCATTGGCCGCCGTAAGCTGCGTTTCGAAAACTTCGCCGATGCGCTGCGCGAGGCGGAAATGCTCGCGGCCGCCGAGCAAGCCGGCACGCTCCGCTCGCTCGGCAATTGGACGCTCGGCCAGGCGATCGGGCATATCGCCTTCTGGGCGGATGCGCCGTTCGACGGCTATCCCGACATGCCCCCCCTGCCCTGGCTGTTGCGGGTCGTCGTGACGCTCTTCAAAAAGCCAATCCTCAACCGCGGCGTACCGGCCGGCGGGAAGATTCCTTCCGTACCGGGCGGAACGTTCGGCATCGACGTGTTGCCGACGGATGAAGCAATCGCACGCTTGCACCGAGCTTTCCATCGCCTCGCCGTGAAGCAACCGACGCAACCGAACCCCGTCTTCGGCGTCATGTCGCACGCGGACTGGATCAAGTTGAATCTACGGCATGCGGAGCTGCATTTGGGGTTCTTCGTGCCATCGTGAGGATTCACCACGGAGGCACGGAGGACACGGAGGGATTGGGAGAATTGGTTTGAATCGTTCAATGCAATTGCGATTGATCACGTTTCTCGGCTTGCTGTTCGCATTGACGGCGGCGATCTGATTGGCTTGGTGGTGGCCGAAGTCCTGTCCGATGCAATTGAATGTTGACTATTTCACGGGCTACTACCGTGGCTTCGGACTGGGTGACCAGCCTGGGTTTTTTGGCAAGAACTATTTCGGCGTTCGCTTTGAGGGCGAAGGCGCAATTGTCGACAGTCAATTCCTTTCGCACGACACGGCCCGCTTCGTAGATCGCTTCACCGACGGCCGTGTGCGCGCAGAAGGAGAATGCCGCATCGAGTGGATCAACCCCGATGAGCCCGACCCTGACTTTTGGAACGCCGTCCTCAACGCAAAGTATTACGATCCACAAGGCAACCTGGCATCCGAAATCGTCAACGGTACAGGCGTGCAGACTTACTGGACAAGCGACGGTGCCAAAGTCTGGGAACGCACGGTCAAACAGGGAAAAACCTCGGAACTCCGGCGTTGGAGTCCAACTGGTGAGGAACAGCCGGTGCGAAAGGAATAATTGCCGTACCGTCATGACAGCTGTAGGTCAGGCACCGCCGTCGAAGTCGAAATCGCCGGTCCAATTTATACTGTGGCTACGTCCGTTGTTTCGCACCGTATGTGCCTGACAGGTTCGACGTTGTTCCCGTTGGCACGTCCCGTGCAAGGATTCGGGACTTCGCGATAATCTCAAGAGTTGCGGTGATGTTCGCCTTCAACGGCGGTGCCTGACCTACAAATTCGATCCCATCAACGCGATAACTCCATGTCCGACACCAGCAATCTGCCGACGATCTTTCTCGAAGCCGCACTCACCGCCCTGCGCTCCAACAAAGGTTACGCGGACAAGGCGGTCGCACAATTGCCTGATGACAAACTCCACGTCGCGCTCGATGCCAACACTAATTCCATCGCCGTGATCATGAAGCACGTGGCGGGGAATTTGCTTTCGCGCTGGACAGACTTCCTCACGACCGACGGCGAGAAGCCGTGGCGGAATCGGGATGATGAGTTTGTCGATACGTTCACCGATCGCGCGGAGCTGTTGGCTTACTGGGAGTCCGGATGGCAACGTTTTTTCGAAACGCTCGAATCGCTCACGCCGGACGATTTGTTGCGCACGGTCGTGGTTCGTGGCGAACCGCATTCCGTCCCGCTGGCGATTGAACGCTCGCTCGCGCACTGCGGCTATCATGTCGGGCAGATCATGCTGATCGCCCGAGTGTTGGCCGGCGACCAGTGGACCGTACTCACGATTCCACGCGGCCAATCAGCGCAGTTCAATGAACGCACCTGGGGCGGCGGTTATCGACAATGAGGCGCGAGCGAAATCCTCTCGCGCCCCCCTGCCCTGCCGCACGTTCCATGGGAATGCTCAATAACTCCCCTTCACGACCAACGGCTTCACCGGACGGCGGACGAAACCGACCTTGCCGCCAAAGAAGCTCGGCTTCCGATTCGCCGCCCATTGGTTGAGCGACTGCAGCTCGGATCCTGTGTCGACGTCGCCGTTGATGTCCGTGACCTCGGCGGCCAGCATGCCTTCGTTTCGCATGTTGTACGATCGTCCCATTTCTCGGAGGGGCCCGCCCTGTACTACGCCCAGGTCGCGTAAGTGCGGCAGGATCTTGTTGAGATCGATGCGGCTCTTGCCTTCGGGATCGTCGTAGTCGTAGTGATGGCCCCAGACGGCGACATTGCCTTCCTTGTCAGTGGGGCCAGTTTCCTCGACGTACTTTCCGGCAAAGCCTTCTTGCGCGATCCAGATCGCCCACAGTTCCGCCTCGATGGCGTTCGTGGTGTGCTTGTCGTTGAGCGGCGCGGGTGCGTGGCCGTAGTAAAACCAATCGCTCTGCTCGGCCCACCTTTGCCGCTGTTGATTCACGACGGTGTGAATCCATGATTTGCCAAGACTGTACAGGTCCAAGTCGTCTTTCGACGTACGGACGCCGGGCAGTTTGCCGGCTTTCAGCTTGCCCCAGAGCCGGTCGCCCCAGGTGGCATCCTCGCGAATCGTGTTCGCGTAGAACTGCATGGCCTGCTTGCCGACCGTCTGAGCCTCGGTCCAGGCGTTTTCCATCTTTGTCTTGAGATCTTCCAAGTGAAGCGAATCGGGCACCTGGCTGATCGCGCTCTGCAGTTTGGATTGATCCGGCGTCGCCGGCTTCACGGCGGGGTTGATCAGCAACTCGGTAATGAGCGCGCCTGTCACGGCGCCGCCGAAGTCGCCCAGGATCTTGCCTTTCGTCAGGCTCCAGTTCGGATCGAAGACTTGCTGAGGAATCGTTTGGCGATTGTCCGGCAGCGAGACTGTCTGCACCGCCTTGTTGCGAGTGTCGTTTTGGATTTTGAAGTTCTTGGCATTGCGGTCGGCCACGGATTTGTCGCCGCCTTTGATCGAGGGCAGTGGCTTCTGCGCCGGAATGTTCGCCGGAACCGGCGCGTGCGGCGGAGGGCTGTATCTGGGGTTCGGACGACTTCGCAGCGCCGAGTGTTGGTGGCCGAACAACTTCGGCCCTAAGCGATGCTCTAACGCGCCCCCCACGAACGACATGGCCGGGCCGGCGAGCAACGACAAAACGAACATCGCCATTTGCTGGCTCCGTGCCCGTTCCGCCTCCATCGCCTTGCGAGCTGACTCCAAACGCGTTTGATAGTTATTCATCCCGTTGCGCGCGTACAGGATCAGATTGTTCGTGTGGATTTTCCACTCGTTCAAGTGACTTTCGAACTCGACGCCGATGTCGTCCTTAATCAGATCGTAAGCGTAGCTTTGCAGACGGAACCCGTAATCCCTGGACATGGAAGTTCACTCCTCAGAAGTCGAATTTGAGCAGCGCTCGGTGGGCAGTTCCTGAGCGGCAGCGTTTGGGCGAAAGTAGCTGAGCGCGGTAGCCAGCGTTTTGTTACAGGAATACCGACAAAATGCCGCGACGGGCCCGTTTGTGAACGAACGAACTGGGCCCATAGGGGAATTCCCAGAAAACGGAGCCCGCGGCCAAAGAAATTTCGCGGCTGCCCGCCGAGTAGCAACCCAAGGCGCCACTCCCCTGCCCTGCCCCCTCCAGTCGCGGAGCTAATCTGCACGATGCGAGCGTTCCAGGTCGAGCAGATACTGCTTCCTGCGTAATCCGCCGCCGTAGCCGCCGAGGTTGCCGTTTTTGTTGACGACTCGGTGGCAAGGAATGACGATCGCCAGGCGATTGAGTCCGTTCGCACGACCTGCGGCGCGGACCGCCGCCGGATTGCCGACTGCCGCCGCGAGTTGCTGGTACGAACACGTCGTGCCGTACGGAATCTCCAGCAACCGCTCCCACGCGCGGCGTTGAAAATCGGTGCCAGGGAAGACGAGCGGCGTGGTGAAGGCTCGCAACGTGCCGGTGAAGTAGTTGGCGAGTTCTTGTGTGAGCAATTCCAAGTGCGGGTTGTCGCCCGGCACGAGTGGCAACTTGAATCGCTTCCGCAGCGTCGTGAATTGCGCTTCCAACATGCGGCGGTCGGTGAACTCCAGCAAACAGGCGCCTTCATCCGTCGCGCCGGCGACCAGCGGCCCCAGCGGGCTGCGCAGCCAGGCAAGTTGAATGCACGCGCCGTCGCGATAGCTGCCGGGCGGCTCGCCAAACGTACGGGCGAAGGCGTCGCGGAAACCGCTGTGCGATTCATACCCGCTGGCGAACACCGCGGCGTCGAGCGTGGCGCCTTCGCGAATTTGCGTCAGCACGCCGGACAATCGACGCGCCCGCGCGAAGGCTTGAAAGGTCATGCCGTATTCCTTGAGAAAGTAACTCCGCGCCGATTTCGGATCGACGCCGCGGCGGCGGAGATCGCTTTCGGTAATGCGTGTGCCGGGCTCGCGCTCCACGGCGGCGATCAACTCGGCGGCCCATGGCGGTTGCGCGTCCACCTCCAACGGCCGGCAACGTTTGCACGGACGATAGCCAGCGAAGAGCGCCGCCTGCGCCGTGGAAAAGTACTCGACGTTCCGCGGCAACGGTTTGCGCGCGGGGCACGTCGGCCGGCAGAAGATGCCGGTCGTGCGCACGCCCAGGAAGAACAGCCCGTTATACGAGGCGTCCTTTTCGAGATACGCCCGTTCCATCTCGGCAATCGGCGGCAAGGTTTGCATGGAGGAAGTTTACGCGCGGCGGAGCGCGGCGTGCCACCGATTTTCGGGCGGGGAATTCCCGTAGGTCAGGCTTTCCAGCCTGACAGTTCGTCGTCGCAATGGATTAAGCACTTCTATTCGATCGAAGCGCATTCCGTCAGGCTGGAAAGCCTGACCTACGGCGGGCTACGGCTTCGCCACCAGGAAATAGGCGCCAATGGCAATCACCACTAGCCCGATCGCTGCTTCCAGGAGTTGTTTCCAGAAGAACCGGACCGGCTGTTCGTCGCGGTATACCCTCGGAAGCCAGTTCGTGCGTTGCGAGACGCCGGAGCGATGGGCGTCGAAGACGATGGCCAAGATGAGCAGCCCGAAACTGATGACCACGAGCGGCCCGCTCAGTCGCCGGTCCTGCGTCAGGAACGCCCAGGCGAACGTCAAGATCACCGTAGTGAATCCGAGCGACGTCCACGGCTGGCCGGTGACTTGCGTGCGTACGCTGCCCGCGGCGAATTGCCACCAGGTTTGTTCCGGGGCGGGAGCGTCGAATTTTCGATGGCGCTTGGACATCTTCGTGGTAAGGATCATTGCTCGGAGATTCGTTGACGTATTCTACACGAATTCCGTCGCACGACGCGACCAACATGCAAACAACGCTAGGGAAGCGATCGCTATCAGTTGCACCGTGTTGGGCTCGGGGACGGCGAGTCCATATTGGAGGTGATCGAGTTCGAAAGAATTGATATTCGAATCGTGCGTGAATGTGGTTACGATGACTTTCGATAATCCACTTGGGCCATAGATGCCGAGAAAGAAATCCTCGTTCGTGGCGCCGTCCAAGGTGTCGTCGCCGATCCGATCGTCGCTGGACGGCGGCCAGTAGTGGTGATCGCGAATCGTGTTCTGATCGTCCCACACGTCGATAATCACCGCGCCGAACGCCGGGCCATCGGTCCACGCGAAGCCAAACGCGTTGGGCAGGAATCCGAGTTCGAACGCGTTGAACTCAAAATGCAGGGAAAGGAATACGCCGGGCGGATCGCTGAGATCGACGGATTTTGAAATCGATTGGAGCGCATGCCCTTCGCGGCCGAATCCGTCGAAAATGCCGTCGTCGCCGTCCACGGAATCGGTCATGTCGTCCGGCGCTAAGACGCTGCCCGGCTGGGCGAATTGGCGCACGCCTATGGTGTTCAGTGCGCCGTCTTCAAAATCTTCCAAGAAGAACGTCGCGCCGAGCTCGGAAAGATTGAACGGACTATCGGCCGCGCTGCGATAGGGAACCGGGCCGATGAGTTGCCCGGCCTTGGACTCGGGACTTATCAAGCACGTTGTCACGCCGAGTGCGAGCAATAGATATCGCCGCATTGCCTTGCCTCCTCGAATGAGTCACATCAATACATGCTAGCCAAGTTCCCTGCCGGACGCGCTCGAAATTGCCGACCACTCCCCTGCCCTGCCCCGGGGATCATTATTGTCGTTGGGCGTGCACGAAGCTGCCGATCATGGCGATTACGATCAGGGCTTGCATGGCCAGGCCAATCAGGCCGCAGATCGTGCCGCCGAGGATGCCGATCCAGCAATGGATTCTGCCGCGCGCTTCGGGATTCTCCCTCGCGTAGCGCAGGCCTTTGACGCCATACACCACGGCCACGACGGCGAGCACCACGCCGACGATGCCGATCAGCGGCAAGCACGCGGCGACGGAGAACACGCCGCTGTAGTAGGCGATGAGCGACGCCTTGTTCTTATAGGGAATGATCGTGGAGACGACGTCGCTCTCGCCGACAACGGAGGCGGTGACCGGCGGCGGCTCGCTGGCGGACTTGGGGCTTTGATAAGGGTTGTCGCTCATGAGCATCCAAATTGTAGGTCAGGCACCGCCGACGAAGAAGTTACCGTCGCCTGCCAGACATCGTAGCAACGTCCTAAGCGCGTGAACATAACGTGCCTGACAAGTTCCGCGCCGAATCTTGTCAGGCACATCCCGTTCAGCGATTCGGGGCGCGACGGGAGTGAGCGTTTCGCCTCGTCTATGATTTCAACGGCGGTGCCTGACCTACGGGAGTGGCATGGGCCGATTGCAGGAGTTCGCCACGGAGAGCACGGAGGACAAGGAGAGAGTGCTCGACCTGCGTGCCTGGGGCTGGGGCGAACCGAGTAGGTAATTGACTCGAAATTGGCTCGGGCATCGTGGCGGTTTGTTGACTAGG
>JALHLM010000243.1 GCA_022844585.1 Pirellulales bacterium
GGACTGCACTAGCCCGTAGCGCCAGCGAGGGGGAGTTGACGCTGCTGAGCTATATCGGATCAAACTCTCAGCGACGTTGCAAGAAAAGCTTGAAGCGAGTCGTTGAGAGTTTGATCCGATGCCTGTGGCCACGTCAACTCCCACTCGCTGGCGCTACGGGCTAGGGTAGGAGATTTCTCGATGGATTAGCTGCGCTCGCACACGACGGACATCAGCCACCCGCAGCCCATGCCGAAGAGGAGAATCGCCGCATACCAGGCGAAGATCAGGATGTAGCCTTCGTCGGTGATTGAAAACGTGCTGGCGATCATGCGGCGAAAGCTGGCGTAGCAAATGTAAACTACGACCACCGCGAAGCTGGCCAGCCAGGTGTTCGCGACCACAATGGTGGCGGGAACCGGCCTCAACCAGGCGATGCCCCCGACGCCGGCGGTGAGGCAGAGCAGCAACAGCGTCACGCCCAGCAGCATCCGGGGCAAGCCGCCGTAGTCGAAGAAGACCAGCGCTAGGCAGGTCACCGTGAGCGCGATCAACAGATGCCGTAGCGAGAATTGTCTCGCGTACAGGGATCGTTCCAGCGGCAATCGTGGATAAGGGGCCAAAAGTGAGCTTGTTCGCGGAATGAGTCTATCGAGGCTTTTCCAATTCCACTTCGAACGTCAGCTCTTGCTCGCCGCGGCGTACCACGACCGGCGCTTTGTCGCCGGCTTGGAACTTGCGCAAGGCGCTGTCGAAGTCGTCGAGGTTGCCAATCTTGCTGTCGCCCAGTTTGATAATGACATCGCCTGCCAGCAGGCCGGCCTTCTCCGCGGGGCCGCCTTTCGTCACGCCGCTGAGGGCATAACCCGGCTGGGCTTGCGCGAAATCAGGCACGCTCCCGAAGTACGGGCGACTGCCGCCGCGGCCCGCTGGCGCTACTGGCGCGGAGATGGCGATGTACCCGGGTCGGACGTCAAGCGCCGCGATGTCGACGGCCGAATCGGCAACCATTCGCGCGACTCGTTCCGCTCCCGAGAAATTGACTTTATCGATGTCGTCGCTGGGGCGATGGTAGTCGTCGTGCAGATCGGTGAAGAAGTGCATCACCGGGATGTTCTGCGGATAGAACGACGCGTGGTCGCTGGGGCCGTTGCCGCCGGGTTGCTTGGTGAGTTGGAATTTCGCGGACTCATTGAGCTTGTCGACGATCACGCCAAATTCCGGCGATGTGTCGACGCCCTGGATGATCAGCTTGTCGTCGCGCAGTCGACCGACCATGTCCATGTTGAGCATGGCCACCGTGTTTTCCAGCGGGAACAGCGGCTGGCGCACATACTGAGCGCTGCCGAACAGGCCGCGTTCCTCGCCGGTGAAGGCGATGAAGACCACGCGCCGGCCGAGCTTTTCTGGCCGCGTGGCGAGCAACCGTGCGACTTCCAGGAGCGCCGCTGTGCCGGAAGCGTTATCGTCGGCGCCGTTATGGATTTCCTGCGAGTGCGGCACAAACGAGCCTTCGCCGCCGAAACCCAGGTGATCGTAGTGGGCGCCGATGATGATCGTCTCGTCGGCGTGCGGTCCTTCCCCTTCCAGCACGGCAACTACGTTTTTGACCGGTACATTGGTCCGATGGACCTGCGTTTCGCCCTGCACCTTCCAGCCCGCCAATTCACGGCTGCGCGGCGCGGGTCCGGCGTCCATCTCGGCCTCGAGCGCCGCCAACGTCTTACCGCTAGCGGCGGTGATCACCGGATCCAGCGCGCGGCGCGTGCAATGCAGCACCGGGATTTCTCTCCCCGGGCCCGGCTGGCCTCCGTGTTGAAAGTGCAGCAACGAATCGCGTTCGGCGGCGGCTTCTTTCGCGAGCTCGCTGAGGCGCGTGCTCAGTTTCTCGACCTGGCCGTGGAACTCCTGGATTTGTACTGGGGACGGAGACTCGAACGCCTGGAACGCGTCTTCCGCTTTCCGCAAATCGTCGACCGCGGTTTGAATGCGGTTCAATCCTTCGCTGACATCCTTTCGCAGCGCGTAATCGTCCGTACAGAAAATCACCGCCGCGGCGCCGTGTTCGTAGGCGTTCGAAATCTTGCGCGTCAACGCGGCGAACGGGGAATCGTCCGTGCCGTTGAACACGCTGTGCGGGTTTGCCTGCTGCGGTTCGTGACGCAGGATGATGACGGCCTTGCCGTTAACGTCGAGGCCGGCGTAGTCGTCGTAATTGTGTTCCTTGGCCGTGATGCCATAGCCGACGAAGACCAAGGGCAGGTCGAGATTCGCTGAGCCGCCGAGGGCCAGCGGCGTGAAATCCTGGTCAAACTTCAATTCGATCGGCGCTGCGTTGTTCGCGGTCGAAGGCGGAACCCAGGTCAGACGCTGCGTTTCGCCCAGTTCCGCGCCGGTGACGATCTCGAAGGGCTGAAACGGCGTGCCGTCGTAGAGGGATGTGTTCAGGCCCAGCGCGGTGAATTGTTGGGCGATGTAATCGGCGGCGCGGTTCAGACCATCGGTGCCGACGCCTCGGCCTTGCTGTTCATCGGACGCGAGAAACGTGACTGATGCCCGGACGCGGTCTTCTGCGGTCGGCGCCGGGGCCTCCGGCGTGGTTTCGCTTCGCGCAAAAGAGACCAATAGCGCTAGCGCGGCAGCGAAACAGCATACCGAGGAACTAAGTCTGCGAACTGGCACGCGTTGTCTCCTCCGGGCACTTGAGCGGCCGGCATGTTTGAGTGTGTTGCGCGAATCAATCCTGGTGGATGTATGTCGATTGTTCTAGTCCGGACGGGCCGCGTCAACCTGCCGATTGGGAGGGTGAAATTACCTATTTCCTCGTTTCGCTGGCCGGAATCGAACGAACCCTTTTGTCGCCCGACATTCGCCCGTAAAATCGTACAATAGCTGGAACCTACCGTGGATCCGCCGGCGACGGCGCGAACTCATCCTTTGCCGCGCCCTGCGCGGAGTTGCCGCCGTGCCGTCGTTATTCGTGATCCGAGGCGTCGATCAGGGCTCGAAATTCGAGCTGCGCACCCCCTCGGTCACGCTCGGCCGCGAGCCGAACAACCCGATCCAGCTCCACGATACCGAGGTCTCGCGCCGGCACGTCGAGCTGCGGTTGGTCGACGGTCGGTATACGCTGGTCGATCTGAACAGCTCCAACGGCACCTACGTCAACGGCCGCCGCGTGGAACTGCACTCGCTCGTCAACGGAGACCAGATTCAGCTCGGCGCCTCGCTGCTGCTGTACACCGGCGCGCCGGATGAAACGACCGGCGCGGCCGCCCAGCAGGTCGATATCGTCGCCAAGGCCGACGCCAAGGATCAGTCGCGCATTCTGCGCTCGATGACCCAGGAGGAGGGGAGCCGCATCTTCGACCTGGCCCTCGACGCGCCGGGCGATCCCTGGGTGGCCCGGGTCCGCGCGAACTTGCAGGTCATGTACCGTACCGCTCTGGCCGTGAGCCGGACGCTGGACATCGATCAACTCCTGGCGCGGATCATGGAGCTGATCTTCGAGTGGGTGGAACCGGACCGCGGTTGCATCATGCTTTACAACCCGGACATTCACCAACTCGAGCCCAAAGTGCGGAGGACGCGCCCAGGCATCCGTCCGGAAGAGCGGATCAGCATCAGCCGGACGATTTTGGACTACGTCATTCAGCATCGCGAAGGGGTGCTCACCAGCGACGCACAGGACGACTCGCGCTGGGACAACGCCGCCAGCATCATGCAGGCCGGCATCCGCGAAGCGATCTGCGTGCCCATGCAGGGGCGCTACGATATCGTCGGCGTGATTTACATCGATACGTCGCTGGCGCCGCGACAGGTATTGCAAGCTGCCTCGGGCAGCAAGTTCTCGGCCGAGCACCTAAAGCTGATGGTGGCCATCGGCCATCAGGCGGCGTTGGCGGTCGAAGACACGCGTTACTATAGCGCGATGGTCCAGGCGGAACGCCTGGCGGCCGTCGGGCAGACCATTGCCACGCTGTCGCACCACATCAAGAACATCCTGCAAGGCATCCGCGGCGGCAGTTACCTGATCGAGATGGGGTTGTCCGACCACGACGAATCGCTGACCCGCAAGGGCTGGGATATTGTCGAGCGCAACCAGACGCGGATCTCGACGCTCGTGATGGACATGCTGACGTTCAGCAAGGACCGGGAGCCGGAACTGATCTCCGCGGACTTGAATAAGACCATCGGTGAAGTGGTCGAGTTGATGAACGTCCGCGCCGGCGAATTAGGCGTGACGATCGAATACCGGCCCGACCGGCGGATTGAGACCTTGACGTTCGATCCGGAAGGCATTCACCGGGCGACGTTAAATGTGGTCACCAACGCGATCGACGCCTGCGACAAACGCGAAGACGGCGTCGTGATTGTCCGTACGGAGTTGGCGCAGCCCGAGGCGCTGGTGCGGATCATCGTCGAAGACAACGGCGCCGGCATCCCGCCGGAGGAGATGCAGAACATTTTCACGTTGTTTGTCTCCCACAAAGGCGGCCGCGGCACCGGCCTCGGGCTCCCGGTGAGCCAGAAGATTCTCAAAGAACATGGCGGCGCGATCCTCTGCGACAGCACCGTCGGCCAGGGCAGCCGGTTTACGCTGGAGTTCCCCTCGAACTTGCCGAAACCTCCGGGGCCCGGCACCACGATGCCGGCGGTGGGGATGATCGACCCGGACGAGATGGAAGAAAGCGAACCGGCGGAGCAAGTTTAGCCTTGCGCGAGGGAACCGCGGAGGCGCAGAGACGCGGAGGAGAGAGAGATGAGTGCCGGATGCGTTGGGATGCGGTAGACTGATTCGCAGAGAACTATTGAGAATTCCATCAAACTGGGCTTCGTGATGAAACCGTTTTTGCGAAGCATGGGGCTGATCCTGCTGCTCGGTTCGGGCGTTCGCGCGAATGAGCCGGCGGTCGACGGGATCGCGCTCGCTGCGCGGATTCGCGAGTTGGACGCCGACGATTATTTCGTGCGCGAAAGGGCCAGCGAAGCGTTGATCGAGGCGGGGCCCGTGGCGATTCCTCTCTTGGTCGAGGCGGCGCGGGTGCCGGAGTTGGAAACCAGTGCCCGGGCGATTTCGATCCTCGGGCAATTGGCGCTGTCGACCGAGCTGGCGACGGCCGACGCCGCCGAACAGGCGCTCGACGGGCTGGCGGAATCGGGGGAAACTCGAATTGTGGGCCGCGCGAAAACCGCGCTGCGCGGCCGCATGGAAATGCGGCGCGACGCGGCACTTGCGCAGTTGGAGGAACTCGGCGCGACGGTCCCAATGCAGGGAGCGGAGCTGATCTCGGTCCAGATTTCCGGGGAAACCTGGAAAGGAACCGACGAGGATCTCCAGTTACTGCGCTGGTTCCCGGAGATGACCGCGCTGGTTTGCGATGGCATGACCTTGGGAGACAACGCGTTCGCCTACTTTGGGCCGCGGACGCAGCTACGCCATCTGCGGCTCTTGAACACCAAGATCAGCGAAGCCGGTTTCGCTCACGTCAAGCAACTGCCAAATCTGCTCTATCTGCAAGCGGAGAACGTGCCGTTGACGGACGCTTCGATGTCGGTCGTCGCGGCTCATCCGCGACTGGAACTTTTGAACCTCCGCAACAATGCCATCACCGACGCCGGACTAGCGCACGTCGCGGCGCTCAAGGAATTGGATACGCTCCAACTCGAAGGCCTGGCCATCAGCGATGCCGGACTGAAGCCGCTGGGCGAACTTACCGGTCTCAAGAGCCTGGAACTGAAAAAAATGCCGATCACCAGCGCCGGCCTCGCGCCGGTGGCGGCGCTGAAGAACCTGGAAACGGTCCGCTTGGAGCGTCTGGATGTGGACGACGCGGGGATGCAATCGTTTGCTGAGTTGAACGCGTTGATGGGCGTGGAGCTCAAGCATTTGCCGATCACGAGCGCGGGCTTGAAACACGTGGAGGCGCTCCCGCGGCTGCGGATGCTGTATGTGAAATACTGCCCGGTGGACGATTCGTGTTTGGTCAAGCTCGGCGAGAACACCAACTTAAGCTTGTTGAGTTTGTATGGCACTGAAGTGACCATGGCAGCGGCCGACGCCTTCATCGCGGCCCACCCGACGGTGCGCGTGGATCACCGCCAGGGCGGTTTCCTGGGCGTCATCGGCACGGAAAGTCCGCTCGGCTGCGAATTGCAAGAAGTCCAGCCAGGCATGGCCGCGGCCGAGGCGGGCTTCGAAGTGGACGACCTGATCACGCACTACAACGGCGCGGCGGTTGCCAACTTCGAGGAGCTGCGGGCCATGATTCGCACCATGAAAGCCGGCGAAAAAGCGGAAATCCGCGCCCAGCGCAACGGGCAGGAATTCGTGAAGACGGTGACGCTGGGCGAAGAAAACTGAGCACGCGAAAAAGTCGCTACGTCCAACGCGCTGAGGTCACAGACGTCGTCGTACGACACATCCATTTCCAAAGAGGCAACCACGAAAGTCACGAAAGTCACGAACGTCGTGTTGAGTTGAGTATTGGATTGTGCTGCAAGGGCCAAATGGATATCGGCTCGGAGTTTCGTCGTGGAATGACCACCGCAGCCTTGCCAAACATTCCAAACTTTCGTGTCTTTCGCGCTTTTCGTGGTTCCTTCCAAGAAGTGTAGAACACCGAAGTCACAGGCCTCGGCTACAGAAGCGATACTGCTTACCTTAGGCGTGAATCGCCTGGTTGCTGACGGCGAGTGCGGCTTCCTTGATCGCTTCCGAGAGCGTCGGGTGCGCGTGCGACGTGCGGGCGATATCTTCGGCCGTGGCGCCGAATTCCATTGCCGCGGCGCCTTCGGCGATTAGATCGCCGGCACGCGCGCCGAGAATGTGAATGCCGAGGACACGGTCGGTCTCGGCATGCGCCAGGATTTTTACGAAACCGTCGACCTCATCGAGCGTTCGCGCGCGGCCGTTGGCGCGGAAGGCGAAGCGGCCTTTGCGGTACGGAATGTTCGCCGCCACGAGTTGTTCCTCGGTCTGGCCGACCGCGGCGATTTCCGGATGCGTGTAGACGACCGCGGGGATGGCGTCGTAATTGACGTGGCCGTAGCCAGTGGTGATCAAATCTGCGCAGGCGACTCCCTCTTCTTCGGCTTTGTGAGCGAGCATCGGCCCGCGGATGACGTCGCCGATGGCGTATACGCCGGACGCCGAGGTCTCGAAGTGTTCGTTGACCGGGATGCGGCCTTTGTCATCGAGTTGCACGCCGATCGTTTCCAGGCCTAGCCCGTCGGTGTTTGGACGGCGACCGACTGCGAGCAGCACGCGGTCGCAATGAATTGGCTCGGCGTCGGCGCATTCGACGACGCAGCCATCGCCGGCCCGTTTTGCCGCGGTCACTTTACGGCTGAGTTGGAAATCAAAGCCTTGTTTCTTGAAGAGCTTGTGGGCTTCGCTGGCGACTTCGGCGTCGATGCCGGGCAGGATGCGGTCGAGGTATTCGAACACGGTCACTTTCGAACCCAGCCGTAGCCAGACGGAACCGAGCTCCATGCCGATGTAGCCCGCGCCAATGACGACGAGATGCTGCGGCACTTCGGCAAACGCCAGGCCTTCGGTGCTGGTGCCGATCCGATCGCCGTCCCGTTCCACGCCTTTGAGCGGCGCGATGTTGCTGCCGGTCGCGATGATGATTTTCGGCGCGGCGAGCGTCGTCTTGCCCGTCGGACCTTCGACGTCGACCACGCCTGGCTGTACGAAGCGCCCCAGGCCCTCGAACCGCTCGATCTTGTTCTTCTTGAACAGCGCGTCGATCCCTTTGGTGTTGATCGACACGACCTGTTCCTTACGGGCCAGCATCGCGGCCAGATCGAGCTCCACGCCGGACAGTTTGACGCCGTGGCGTTCCAGACCCGCCTTCGCTTTGGCGAAGTGCTCGCTCGATTCGAGCATCGCCTTGCTGGGAATGCAGCCGACGCGCAGGCAGGTGCCGCCCAACACGGGGTTCTTGTCGACGCAAGCGACGTTCAATCCACGCTGCGCGGCGCGAATTGCCGCGACATAGCCGCCGGGGCCGCCGCCGATCACGATCAGGTCAAAGGACTGGGAGGTCATGAGGGTCTTTTTTAGAGGGTTCACCACGGAGTCACGGGAGACACGGAGCGGAGGTGCGCCTGCAACGTGTTGCGCCTATTGAATATAGGTCGCCGGGATTGGGGAAGTGGGGCGCACCGGCAGCGTTGACGGCGAAACGGGATCACAGCCTCGTAGCGCCAGCGAGGCAGAGAGGACGCGGCCGAGTGTTCTAAGCTGAAGCTTACAGCAGCATCGCCAACAACACGAAGAACACGCGCCGTGATCGCGATAGCGCATGGACGCTTGACAAACGCCCATCGTTATGTCACCGTTTGGTTACCTATGGCACAGCCCGAACAGATCGACGAAGTGTTCGCGGCGCTCGCGCACGCGGCGCGGCGGAAGATGCTGGATGTCGTGAAGGATCAGCCGGGCTGCAGTGTGCACGACGTTTGCGATCATTTCGAAATGACCCGCATTGGCGTGATGAAGCATCTGCGGATTCTGGAACAAGCGAACCTGATTACCTCCGAAAAACATGGTCGGGTGCGGCGGCTGTATTTCAACGCCGTGCCGATCCAGATGATTTACGACCGCTGGACGACGGAGTTCAGCGCTTATTGGGCGGCCGGTTTGACGCGCATCAAATACCGTATCGAGTCAGCCCGCGGTAATGATGCGACGCGCAAGCCGGCCGCCCGGCAAACCCCCGAGAAGCGAAAGCGACGCCATGGCTGAGCGCGAGCCGATCAAGTTCAAGATTTTCAT
>JALHLM010000244.1 GCA_022844585.1 Pirellulales bacterium
GAGGAATTCGCCCGCGAGTGCCCCATCACGGTTTGCCAGCCGCACTACAACCTGCTGCAACGCGAAATCGAAGCCGACATCCTCCCCTGGTGCCGAGAACGCGGCGTCGCCCTCGCGGTCTACTGGCCCATCATGAAGGGCTTCCTCGCCGGCAAACTCCCGCGCGATCACGTCTTCGACCCCAAAGACGGCCGCAAGAAGTACCCGATGTTCCAGGGCGAGGAGTGGAGCAAAAACCAGGACTTTCTCGACGCCCTGCGTCCCATCGCCGCGGAAGCCGGCATCACGCTCGCGCAGTTGGCGATTCTCTGGACGGTCTCGCAACCCGGCGTGACGGTCGCGCTATGCGGAGCGAAGCGTCCCGCGCAATTGGCGGAAAACGCCGGCACGATGCGCGCGCGACTCACGGCCGAGCAATGGCATCGCGTAGCGAAGGCGCTCGAACAACGCGGCCAACCGGTGTCGCGCGCCGCGGTGTAGCAGCGCTACAAGTGAAAATAGAGCCGGAAGCGTCAGCGCCCGGAGCGAGTCCAAGAAAATCGTCGTCTACGGCGCGCTCCGGGCGCTCACGCTTCCGGCTCCATGTTGCGCCTCGATGATCGCGTGAGCTACGCTCGTTTCTTGCCGCGCGGCCAGATCATCAGCACGACGCTTTCGCCGTCCGCTCCGGGGATCGGATAATTCGCCACGCGGCGCAATTCAAGACTGCGCAGTAGCCCCAGGTGCCGCGCTTCGCCGCGTTCTTCCACCCAGGCCGGGCCTTTAATCACCAGCAGTCGCCCGAAGCGTTGCCAAAGCGGTTTGAACCACGTGAGCAACTTGGGCAGTGGCGCAACCGCGCGAATCACGAGCGTATCGAATTCGCGCTTCGCGAGCACCTTCTCGGCGCGCTCGGGATACACCGACACGTGCAACCCCAACCGCTTGACGATGTCCTCGACGACGCGCGATTTCTTGCCGACCGATTCCGAAAGTGCGACCTTCAAGTCCGGCCGCAGGATCGCCAGCGGAATGCCCGGCACGCCGCCGCCGGTGCCGACGTCGAGCACGCGCTCGCCTTGTTCGATCAAGTTGGCCAGGACGTGCGTATCTACCAGATCGCGGCCGACAAACTTATCGTAAGTCGTGTGCCGCGTGAGGTTGATCTTCTCGTTCCACTCCCAGAGCAGCTTGCAGTATTGCTCCAGCTTATCGAGCTGTTTCTTGGAAAGCTCAATACCATGTCGAGCGGCCGCCTCGGCAAGCGTGGCGCTGGTTTCGTTCGTCGATGCGATGTTGTCAGTCAAGGTGCGTGATCACGGCAAAGTAAGTTACGTCAACACTAGCCCGTAGCGCCAGCGAGGGGGAGAGGACTTCGCTGATCGTTGGACGAGAACGCCAAACCGACCGCTTCCACATCAACGTCTTCGAAATCGAACCGAATAGTACGGTTTGCTTGGCGTATTCGATTCTGTCATCGCCGGCGTCATCTCCCCCTCGCTGGCGCTACGGGCTAGTGTGGGCGCTTGGGATGGTGCTTTCCACCATACCGAAGATTGCACGGGCCCACCATTGGGGCTAGCATAAGGCCGAACTGCTCGAACCACACTTCGCCGAGCGCGCCGGCGCTCGTACCCCGCCTGGGAGAACCCGCCATGAGCCAGCGCCCGACTCGTCGACAATTCCTCCACACCACGGCCGCCGCTGGCGCCGCCGCGACCTTCGGCGGTTTCTGGACGTTTCCATCCCGGGCGGCGCGACGGTTGGCGAACGACAAGCTGAACGTGGCGATGGTCGGCACATCGAATCAGGCCGAATTCACCATCGACAACGTCCAGCACGAGAACCTGGCCGCGATTTGCGACATCGACGACCTGCTCTTGGGCAAATGCGGCGAGCGTTTCCCCAAGGCGCAGAAGTTCACCGATTTCCGCAAGCTGATGGACGAGGAGTCGATCGACGCGGTCTGCGTTTGCACGCCGGATCACATCCACGCGCCGGCCACGGTGCTGGCCCTCAAGCACGGCAAGCACGTCTACTGCGAGAAGCCGCTCACGCACACGATCTTCGAAGCCCGGACTGTCTCGCAAACGGCCGCCGCGACGAAGAAGGCGACCCAGATGGGGACGCAAATCCACGCGACCGACAACTACCGCCGCGTGGTCGAGATCATTCAGTCCGGTGCGATCGGCAAGGTGACCGAGGTCGACGTTTGGGTCGGCAAAGGCTGGGGCGGCGGCGATCGCCCCACCGATCGTCCGCCGGTGCCGAAGAACCTGCATTGGGACCTCTGGCTCGGCCCCGCGCCGGAGCGGCCGTACAGCCCGATTTACTTGCCGGCCAATTGGCGGCGCTGGTGGGACTTCGGCGGCGGCACGCTGGCCGACATGGGCTGCCATTACATCGACCTCGTCTTCTGGTCGTTGAAGCTGCACGCGCCGACGACCTGCGAGGCCTTCGGTCCGGAGCCGCACCCGGAAACCGCGCCCATGGGGTTGAAAGTCGTCTGGGATTTCCCCGCGCGCGACGAACTGCCGGCGGTGAAGATGAGTTGGCGCGACGGCGACCAGACTCCCACGGAAGTCCGCGGGCACAAAGTGCCCGGCGCCGGCATCATGTTCGTCGGCGACAAAGGCATGATGTTCGCCGACTACGGCGGCTACAAGCTGTATCCGGTAGATCAATTCAAAGGCTTCACCGCGCCGCCGCAAAGCATCCCGGCCTCCATCGGCCACCACGCCGAATGGCTCCAAGCCTGCCGCACCGGCGAACCCACGACCTGCAACTTCGGCTACGCCGGCCCGCTGACAGAAACAGTGCTCTTGGGCAACGTCGCCTACCGCAGCGGGCAGAAACTCGAATGGGACGCGGAGAACATGAAAATCCCGAACGCGCCGGAGGCGGAGAAGTTTCTGCGACGCGAGTACCGCAGCGGGTGGACGCTGTAGGGAGAGGAAGTAGGTGAAGTAGTTAGTAGGTGGAGTAGGTGCAGCATGACGCGTGCGGCAGCTCTCGCTCGGATGACTTACCTGCAAGACACTCGACCGATGCGCACGAACATCAGCCCCAACGGGGCGACCGTTAGTAGCCAGGGGTAGAGCGCAGCGCAACCCCTGGAAAACGGTGAAACCATTTGAAGATGCAGCCCCATCGGAGCGGCCGAGGCCAGGATAGCGTGCGTCGGTCGCCCCGATGGGGCTCAGGGCGTTTGTTGTGCGTTACTTCCAGGGGTTGCCACCCCTGGCTACTAACGGCCGCCCCTATCGGGGTTATGTCAAACCGACTCTTCATCCCCCTCTCCGTGTCCTCCGTGCCTCCGTGGTGAACCAAGGATTGGACGATGAGCACTGACACAACCCAAGAGCCCGAGCGTCTCCTCTCCCTCGACGCCTTTCGTGGCTTCGTGATGTTGGCGATGGTTTCCGATGGGCTGGGGTTGAGCAACGTTGCGCGCCACTTCGAGGACTCGCGTGTTTGGCAATGGCTCGGCTATCAGTTCAGCCACGTCGAGTACACCGGCTGCGCGCTGTGGGATTTGATTCAGCCGTCGTTCATGTTCATCGTCGGCGTGGCGATGCCGTATTCGTATGCGAAACGGCTGGCCCGTGGCGACAGCCTGGCGATCACCGCGCGACATGTGCTGTGGCGCGCCATTTTTCTTACTTTGCTCGGCGTCTTCCTGCGCTCCAATGGCCACGAGCAAACGCGTTTCACCTTCGAGGACGTCGTCAGCCAGTTGGGGCTCGGCTACGCTTTCGTGTATCTGACGCTCGGTCGCGGCCTCAAAGCGCAGCTCGCCGCGGCGCTCGCAATTCTGGCCGGCTATTGGGCCTGGTTCTACTTCACGCCGCTGCCGAATCCCATTCCCGAAGGCATCCCGGACGACTGGCAACAATTCCCGTTGGCCGTCGAAGGCGTGACGCACGGAAATCAGGTGTATCCCTTCCACTCCGAGTTCTGGGCCAACATCGCCCAGCAGTGGAACAAGCACATCAACCCGGCCGGGATGTCGGATCGCTGGCTGCTGAACCTGTTTCCACGGTCGGAGCCGTTTCAGTTCAACGGCGGCGGCTACCAGACGTTGAACTTCGTACCGTCGATGGCGACGACGATCTTCGGCGTGATGACCGGCGAATACCTGCGCGGCCTGGACTCGGTCGGCCGCAAGGCGATTCGACTGCTGCAAGTCGGTGCGATTTGCCTCGCGATTGGCATGGCCCTCGATGGCACCATTTGGCCCGGCGATGGCCTGCAATGGACGTTCTGCCCGATCGTGAAGAAAATCTGGACGCCAACCTGGGCGATCTTCAGCACCGGCTGGGTGCTGTGGGGACTGGCGGCCTTTGTGTGGATGGTCGACGGCCTGGGCTTCAAACGCTGCGCGTTCCCGTTCGTCGTCGTGGGCATGAACCCGCTCACGATGTACATCATGCACTGGCTGATCGACGGCTGGGTCGACGGCACGCTCTGGACCCACGGTCGCATGCTCGCGCAAGCCGCCGGCTACGATCTCGGCGCGGCCCTCACGGCCGGCGAAAGCGGCCAAGGCTGGGCCACGTACCTGCCGATCATCGAACGCGCATCGATCACGTTCGTACTCTGGCTGATCTGCCTCTGGATGTACCGCCGGAAGATTTTTATCCGGATCTAGAGATGCACACCAACCCGATGCGCAAGCGAGGGGGAGTTGGCGTCGATGTCAGCGCCAGACAACGCGCTGAAAGCAACGTCCGCTCCCCCTCGCTTGCGCTTCGGGTTGGTGTTCGGACGTCGATTGTCACTCATTCCTTTTCAAGGTCCGTGATCTTATCCACGCGGCGTGCGTGTCGGCCGCCTTCGAATTCTGTGTTGAGCCAGATTTCGACCATGCGGTCGATCAGTTTTTCGCCGAGCAAGTCGGCGGAGAGGCAGAGCACGTTCAGGTCGTTATGCCGGCGGCTCATTTCGGCGGTGATGTCGTCGTGGCAAGGCGCGGCGCGGACGCCCGTGAATTTGTTGGCGACAATGCTCATGCCGATGCCGGTGCCGCAGATCAGAATGCCGCGATCGACTTCTTTCTTACTGACTTTCTCGCCGACGACGGCGGCCACGTCAGGATAGTCGACGCTCTCATTTCCATACGCGCCCACGTCGACTACTTCGTGGTTAAATCGGCGCAGCAGGTCGCCGATTTTTTGTTTAACGCCAAATCCGCGATGGTCGCTGCCCAGGGCAATCCGCATGAATCGTTCACTCCCGTCACGGGCCGAGGGAACTTCGCCCCAACCGACCCAGGTCCGCCGGGGAATTCGGCCCCCCGGCCTTTTCGTCGCCTATCTACACTCTACTACTTGGAACTTCAAATCTCCAAGCTTTCCACCCAGGGGGCCAGGCCCGTTTTGAGCTGGGCGGCGCACCGTTCGTACATTTCGGCCGGAGAACCGATCGGATCGGCCACGTCCTGCCCATTTTTCATGAGCAAATGGGCGCGTCCGGCCGCCTCGGGCCACTGGGAAACAATGGCGTCGCGATGGGCTCGGGTCATCGCCAAGAGCACGTCGGCGTTGCGTACCAACTGCTCGGTGAGCGGTTGGCTGACATGCGAGGCCAAATCGAGACCTTCGCCCGCCATGGTCGCCACGGCCTCCGGCGCGGCCCGGCCGCCGAACATTGCCGACAATCCAGCCGACATCACCGCCACGCCGTGTTCTTCGACTTGCTCGACACTGCAGCCCAGGCGTTCCGCGAGCAGCTTCCGCGTCAGCGCTTCCGCCATCGGGCTGCGGCAGGTGTTGCCGGTGCAAACCAGTAGGATGACCACGCGCGATAACCTCCTCAACGTCGGCTCGGAGAACACGCCCGCCCTGATGATCGTCATCTGACCGTTCGTCACGCGCACCACCGTGGATGGCTGGCCGTACCGGCAGCGGCCGTCGTCCAACACCATCTGTACTTCGTCGCCAAGGAAATCCGTCACCTCGGCAGCCGTGATCGCCTCGACGTCGCCGCTGCGACGCATGCCCGCCAGGACGATCGGGCCGACCAGCATCCGTTGTACGTCCTGAATCAAGGCATGTGCTGGCGCTCGCAATCGCACCGCGCCGGCCGGGGCCACGCGCTTGCGCACTCCGCTCGGTAAGGCGTTCAGCAAACTGTCCGGATGATTGGCGTCGAGCACCAGCGTCACCGGCCCGGGCCAACAACGCCGCGCCAGCCGGCCAGCCAGCGGCGACATATTCGGCACGTAGTCCAAAGCGTCGTCAGCGCTCTTCACCGCCAAGGTCAGCGGGGAATCGGCCGGACGCTTGGTGGCACGAATTACGCGTTCCACGGCCTCCGGACACCGCGCACTGGCGGCCACGCCATATACGGTCTCAGTCGGAAAGGCGACCAGCTTCCCTTCGGCCAAAGCCTGCACGGCGCGATGCACGACGTCCCGCGCATCTTCCGTGCGCTGCATGTCGATTACAAAGGGAGGCATGACACCTTTCCGGCCACTTTCGATTCGCTCATCGATCCCGGTTCAGAAACACGTGTGCGCCCAGGGCTTTGCAATCGCACACCTGCGAGCGGGCCGGGCCGGGACTGCTTCGAGAGATCCGATCGGGACCAAATATATGCCCGCAGAGCCCGCTCAGTCAAGGGGCGCAGTTGCGAGTGCGATGAAGCAACCCGTTTCCGCAACGCGAGTTACAGCGTGCCACCCGGGCGACGCCGATGAAGGAAAAGTAACCCCAACCAGCGAGCGTCACCCGCGTACGCGGGCCGTCACCAGCCGTGGCAGGCCGGCCAGATCTTTGACCGTCGCGGGCGTCTCGAAACCGCCGTGCTGAACGATCAATTCGCGGACCGCCGGCTCGATCATGGGGCTCAGCTCCATCATCAGCCAACCGCCGGGCGTCAATCTCTCGGCGGCCAGGGGAATAAGCCGCTCGATGACTTCCGTTCCCTTGGGGCCAGCCACGAGCGCGCCGCGCGGTTCGTGATCGCGCACGTCAGGAGCGAGCGCGGCCAATTCCGCTTCGCTCACATAAGGCGGATTGCTGGCGATAATGTGGAACTTGCGCTCCGCCGGCAGCGCCGCGAACAAGTCGCTGACCAGGAACTCAATCCGTTCGCTCACCTTGTGCCGCGCGGCATTGCGCTTCGCAACTTCGAGCGCCCCGGGACTGATATCGATGGCCGTCAAGCGCGCTTGCGGTAGCTGCCGCGCGGCGCAAATGGCAATGATCCCGCTGCCGGTTCCCACGTCGGCGATCTCCAACGCTTTACCGGGACCAAGCTCCTTCGCCCGATCGAGGATCTCGATGACCAGATGCTCGGTCTCCGGGCGCGGAATTAACACGTCCGGCGTGACTTCGAACGGCAGCGAATAGAACTCACGCTTGCCGACCAAATACGCCACAGGCGTGCCGTCAGCCCGGCGTTTGACCAATTCGCGGAACCGCGTCCGCAACGGCTCGTCGGCTTCGTCCTCGAAGGACGTGTACAAAGCGATCCGCTCGCAGCCCTTCGCGGCAGCCAGCAACACCTCGGCGTCCAACCGCGGACTCTCTGCCCCGCGCTGCTTGAGGAAATCGGTCGTCCACTTCAACAAGCGGCCGATGGTCCAAGTGTCGCCGGACATAAGACAACTACGTGGTTGAAAGGACGGTGCTAGAAACTGAATGATGAATGTCGAAATCCGAATGTCGAATCAAGCTCGAATGACGAAATCCGAATGGTGGAATCGCGAAACACGTGCCTTCATTCGTCATTCAGACATTCGACATTCATTCGTCATTCGGGTTTCGACATTCGTCATTACTGCGCCCCATTAGCTTCCCAGGAACGTCAAGATCGCCTTCATAAACTCCGGCAAATCGTCCGGCTTGCGGCTGGAGATGAAGTGGCGATCCACCACCACCGCGGCGTCATGCCAATGGGCGCCGGCGTTCACGAGGTCGTCCTTGATGCCCGGCGAACCGGTGACTTTGACGCCGCGATAGACGCCCGCCGAGATGGCGATCCAGCCGCCGTGGCAGATGGCGGCGACGAGTTTATCCGCGGCGGCGCTCTCGCGGACGAGTTTCAATACATGCGGTTCGCGGCGCAGTTTGTCGGGCATGAATCCGCCCGGGAGTACGATGCCATGAAAATCTCCGGCGTCCATCTCGGCGATCGCGGCGTCCGACTTGCAGGGATAGCCATGTTTGCCGGCGTATACCTTGTCGGCCTTTGGTCCCGCCACCGTGACATGCACGCCGGCCTCTAGGAGACGGAGCTTCGGATACCAAAGCTCCAGGTCTTCGTAGACATCGTCGACGACCATCAGGATGCGCGTTGCGGCAAGTTTTTCGTTAGACATGACAAACTCCTCCTTCATCGACCACCTTCGCCACCCCAGTTCCAGCCGAGCATAGGCCATCCCAGCAAGTTTGAACACCAGCCTGTAGCGCCAGCGAGGGAGAGTGGACGCCGCATAACGATTGATCTGGAGCTCTCGGTTGCTTCTGAGCAGCGCAACCGAGTGCTTCATCTCCACTTGTAGGCGAAGCCAACGCTCCCTCGCTAGCGCTACGGGCTGGTATGTTGGCCGGAATTCCGCGTTCCGCCGCTTGCGGCGCGTACCGTCGCCAACGAAAATACGCCCTTCCCGGGCAGCCTTCTACAAACTGACATTCTTGATTCCAGGAGCGAGTGCATGTTGCTGAATTCAGGGCGGACGATCGCCGCGTTGTGCTTGATGTTCGCGGCGACCGCGGCGCGGAGTGCGGAGCCAGGGCTGCCGACCTTCACCAG
>JALHLM010000245.1:0-5675 GCA_022844585.1 Pirellulales bacterium
CAACGCCTTGGAAAGTACGAACCGTGTCTGCGGCATCGGACCTTCAGCGGAGTCGACCAGCACCAGGGCGCCGTCGGCCATCCGCAATACACGCTCCACTTCGCCACCGAAATCGGCGTGTCCGGGCGTGTCAATGATATTGATTTTCACTCCCTTGTAGTGGAGCGAGATGTTCTTGGCGAGAATCGTGATGCCACGTTCCCGTTCCAGGTCGTTGGAATCGAGAATGCAATCTCCGCTCACTTGGCTGGCGCGATATTCGCCGCTTTGACGGAGCAAGCAATCCACGAGCGACGTCTTGCCGTGGTCGACGTGGGCGATGATGGCGATGTTCCGAATGTCTTCGCGACGCATAACTTCCTGTGGCCAGGCCTCTGAATCCGAGAGAATCCATCAATCCTACCCCGGTCCTGACCAACCGGATAGGCCACTTGGGATGAGGCCTTTGCCAGGGTTTCGCGAGCGCCGTCCGGCTACAAATCCTCTAAACGCTTTGGCCAGAAGTCTTTAAGTAAGCGGGAAAGCGATCGGTCCGCCAGGATCTGCCCGCCCGTCTGGCAGCCGGCGCAGTAATTCGTCTCATTGTCCGCGTAGCGGATCCGCTGCACCGGAGCATCGCAGGCAGGGCAGGGCATCCCAAACCGGCCATGGACCGCCATTTCGGGGCGAAACGCGGTGACGTGCTCCGGGAACCCGGCGCCAGCTTCGGCCCGCAGCCGCACGATCCATTCCTGCAGGACCTCGCAAACCGCCGCATGCAGCCGGTCGATCTGGTCGCCCGCCAGTTTCTGGGAAAGTAGAAAAGGGCTGAGCCGGGCCCGATGCAGAATCTCGTCGGAGTAAGCGTTCCCGATGCCGCTGAAGATTGTTGGGTCGGTCAACGCTCGTTTAAGCGTGTGATTCTTGGCCTGCAACCGCGCGGCGAATTCGTCGCGCGAAGCGGTCAGCACTTCGAGTCCGCCGGGATCGTGGCGTGCAACCGCCGCCTCGCCATGTTCCAGATGCAACGACGCCCTCCGCTTGGCGCCGGCCTCGGTCAGCAGCAACGTGCCGGAGGGAAAGTCGAAGGCGGCGAGCTGGAACTTTCCAGACAACTTAGCGCCGGGCGGTTTCCAATGCAGTCGCCCGGCAATCATCAAGTGCAGGACGATCCACAGCTCATCGTCCAACCCGATGGCGACCCGCTTACCAATCCGGCGTATCGCCCGTACTCGCCGGCCATGGAACGCTTCGGGCGGCGGCTCGAAGGTCCGTAGTAAGAACGGCGAGTTTAATCGCAGGCCTTCCAGCGGCTCGCCGACGAGGCGCTGTTCGAGGGCTTCGACGTAGACGGCGATATCCGGCATCTCGGGCATGGCGCGATGCGAGTCTCGGAATCCGTATGCTAGTACGACGCGCAAGTGAACAACTGTGGACGTCGAGTTTAGATTGAGATGAAACTCGCATGAGAGCCGGCGCGATGCAACTCAGCGTTTCAACTCAAGCGGCCGCCAGCGTCCTTGCTCCCTCGCTGACGCTATGGGCCAGTGTAGTTGATTCCGTCGTGGCACCAAACCTGGTGTGCAAATCGGCCGATTCAGGGCTGGCCGGGTTGGGAACTATCGCAATCTCCCCCCGCCGGGCATAATCGCGGGTCATTCGGTCGCGCACTTCACCCAGCAGGGAACGAGCCTCGCCATTATGGTTTGGGTCTGGATCGGCTTTATTCTGTTCATCCTGGCGATGCTGGCCCTCGATTTGGGGGTGTTGAACCGCGGCGCTCACGTCATCAGCGCGAAACAGGCGATGGGCTGGACCGTCTTTTGGGTCTTCCTGGCGATGTTGTTTAACGTCGCCGTGTATTTCATCTACGAACACCACTGGCAGGGCTTCGGCGCCGGCGGAAGAGCGATCGCGGCCAAGCAAGCCGCCGGTGAAGAACTGACCAAAGAAGAAGAGCATCTTAGGCGCTATTTGCCGGCCGATGGCAAGGAAGCCGCGATTCAGTTCTTTCTCGGCTACCTGGTCGAGGAATCACTGAGCCTGGACAACATCTTCGTGATGGCGGTCATCTTCGCCAAGTTCCGCGTGCCGGCCAAGCACCAGCATCGCGTGCTGTTCTGGGGCATCATCGGCGCCCAGGTGATGCGCGGCATTATGATCGGCGCCGGCTCGGCGGTCATCCAGCAATGGCAGTGGATTACCTACGTCTTCGGCGCGTTCCTGATTTATACCGCCTTCAAGATGTACTTCAGCGGCGACGATGAGGTCGATCCGGAGAACAACTTGCTGGTGCGCTGGGCGCGGAAGTTATACCCGGTCACGCCCGGCTACGTCGAAGGAAAATTCTTTGTCCAGCATGAAGGGAAGCGGGCCATGACGCCGCTGTTCCTGGTGCTGCTGGTGATCGAAAGCACCGACTTGCTGTTCGCCGTCGACTCCGTGCCGGCGGTGTTCGGCATCACACAGGATCCGTTCCTGGTGTTCACGTCGAACATCTTCGCCATCCTCGGCCTGCGCTCGATGTACTTCGCGCTGGCCGCCGTGTTGGAGAAATTCCGTTACCTGAAATACAGTCTCGTGTTTCTACTGGCGTTCATCGGCGTCAAGATGCTGTTGGTGTACTTCCATATCCACTTCTCGCCTGTGGTGTCGCTGGCGATTATCGGCGGCATCTTGGCTTCCGGGGTGATCGCTTCGATTTTGCGGCCGGAGGCGCATGAGGAAGAAGTGGGGGAGAAGAGTAAAGGAGTAGAGAAGTAAAGGAGGGAGAGGCAGACGTCGCCGTTTTGTTGCGCTCATCCGTTTGTTCATTGCGCCTGCCATGGGATTTGACGCTTATCTCAGTCTGACGGTGCTGGCGTTGGTGTTCGCCGCGCTGATGTTTACGCGCTTGGCGACGGACGTGATTCTGGTCGGCGCCGTGACGCTGCTCCTCGTATTCGGCGTATTGACGCCCGCCGAAGCGCTCAAAGGTCTGTCCAACGAGGGCATGGCCACCGTGGCAGTGTTGTTTGTCGTGGCCGCTGGCGTTCGGGAGACCGGCGGACTCGACGCGATCGCCCAGCGGATGCTTGGCCAGCCGAAATCGGTCGACGCGGCGATGTGGCGCGTGCTCGCCCCGGTCGCGGCGCTGAGCGCCTTCGTCAACAACACGCCGCTCGTGGCGATGATGATCCCGCCGATCAGCGAGTGGGCTAAGAAGTATCAGATGCCGGCTTCGAAGTTCATGATCCCGCTCAGTTACGCGGCGATCCTTGGCGGCACCTGTTCGTTGATTGGCACCAGCACGAACCTGGTCGTGCAAGGCCTGTTGATCGACTACCAGAAAGAGGAATTCGAAGCCGCGAAAGGGCAGGGGGCCGCGGCCGTGACGGCGTCAGAGCCGCACTTCGGCATGGACTTATTTGATATCAGTTGGGTCGGCGTGCCCGCGGCGCTGATCGGTTGCACGTACATCTGGTTGTTCGGACGGCGGTTGTTGCCGGATCGGCGGCCGGCGATGGCGGTGCTCGACGACCCGCGTCAATACACCGTTGAGATGATGGTCGAACAGAGCTCGCCGCTCGACGGGAAGACGATCGAAGAAGCCGGGCTGCGCCACTTGCAGGGCGTCTATCTGGCGGAGATCGATCGCGGCGGCATCATTTTACCGGCCGTGTCCCCGCAAGAGCGTTTGCGCGGCGGTGATCGGTTGATGTTCGTCGGAATCGTGGATTCCGTCGTCGATCTCCAGCGCATTCGCGGCCTGGTGCCGGCAACGAATCAGGTGTTCAAGCTGGCCTCGCCGCGCTCGCTGCGCTGTTTGATTGAAGTCGCAGTGTCGGAACGCTGCCCCTTGGTCGGCAAGACGATTCGCGACGGCCGATTCCGCACGCACTACAACGCAGTCGTGCTGGCCGTGGCTAGGCAAGGCGAGCGATTGAAGCAGAAGATCGGCGATATCGTCCTCGAACCGGCCGACGTGCTGCTCTTGGAAGCGCAGCCGTCGTTCGTCGATCAGCATCGCAACTCCCGCGATTTCTTGGTGGTCAGCCGGCTCGACAATTCCAATCCGCTGCGGCACGAGAAGGCCTGGGTGTCGCTGGCCATCATGGCGGCGATGGTGCTGCTGGTGGCGTGCGGCGTGTTGACGATGCTCAAGGCCAGCATGTTGGCCGCCGGCGCGATGCTGTTCACGCGCTGCTGCACCGTTACGGCCGCGCGACGTGGCGTCGATTGGGAAGTGCTGCTGGCGATTTCCGCGTCGTTCGGACTGGCCGCGGCCTTGGAAAAAACCGGCGTGGCGGGCTTATTCGCCGAATCGTTCATCAGCCTGGGGCAAGGCAACGCTTGGGTCACGCTGGCAATCGTGTACACGGTCACCGTGATCGTTACGGAGCTGATCACCAACAACTCCGCGGCGGCGCTCATGTTTCCGTTGGCGATCGCGACGGCCAAGGATTTGGACGTGAACTACCTGCCGTTTGTCGTGGCCGTGATGATGGCCGCGTCGGCCGGCTTCGCGACGCCGATCGGCTACCAAACCAACTTGATGGTCTACGGGCCCGGCGGCTATCGCTTCAGCGACTACGTGAAAATCGGCGTCCCGCTGGATATATTGATCGGCATCGTCACCGTCGCCATCACCCCCTTCGTGCCAGGCTGGGGGTTTTAGGAAGTGATGAGTGCTCATCACGCCGCATTCGTCACTTGATTCGTCCCACCACGCTCTCCCGCCAGGATTCCCCCGCTCATGTCTGTACCCGCCGCGCCGCCTGAACCCCAGCGTCTGACGATGACTCACTGGCTGATCTGCGTCGTGGCGGCGATTGGGTTCGCGTTTGATACGTACGAACTGTTGATGGCGCCGCTCGTGGCGCCGTCGGCGCTGGCGCGGTTGTTGGGCGCCGACCCGTTCACCGCCGCGGGCAATGCCGAGATCACGGCGTGGTACCGCAACATCCAGATGGCCAGCGGCTTATGCGGCGGCTTCTTCGGATTAATCGGCGGCTACCTGACCGATCGCTTCGGGCGCCGGCGCGTGCTGGTGTGGAGCATTCTGCTGTATGCTTTTTCCGCCTTCGCCGCGGGTTTCAGCACTAGCGTCTGGATGCTGCTCGTCCTGCGTTGTACGACGTTTATCGGCGTCTGCGTTGAATTTGTCGCCGCGGTCGCCTGGCTGGCTGAACTGTTCCCAAATCCGCGACAGCGCGAGTTGGTGTTGGGCTATACGCAAGCGTTCTCCAGTGTCGGCGGATTGCTGGTCACCGCCGCGTTCGCGCTCTGCAATCGTTACGCGGACTTGCTGCCGGCGATTCAGGGCGAACACGCCGCCTGGCGCTACACGCTTATCTCCGGGCTGATCCCGGCGATCCCGCTCATTCTGATTCGCCCCTTCATGCCGGAATCGCCGGCCTGGCAGAAGAAACGCGAAGCCGGCACTTTGCGTCGTCCGAGCATTGCGGAGTTGTTCGCGCCAGCGCTGCGGCGCACGACGATCGTCACGACGATTATGTTCGCCTGCACGTTGGGCACCGCGTTTGGCACCATTCAATTCGCGCCGCAGATTGTGCCGGGACTGGTGCCAGGCGTCGCGCGCTTGGGCAAGCTGCGGGCCGACTACGAAAAGTTGGAAAAGACGTCGCCCGAAGCTCTCGCGATGCGGAAGGAAATCAAGGAGCTCAACGAGAAGCGGCTCAGCAACGTCGCTTCCG